>DASTON010000183.1:0-2564 GCA_035762525.1 Planctomycetota bacterium
GGTGCGCTCGATCTGCCGCCGACCTTTGAGTGCCTGGACGACGTCTTTTACCCGACCCTTCATCACTTCCGTCTTCCCGAAGGCGCTTACTTCCCGGACGAGGTGAACCGGTTCACCTTGACGATGTTCGCCGCGTCGACCTTGGGCGCGTCGGTCGGGATCTGCGAGCCTCCCGGGCACGCGGTCGCGATGCGGTTCTTCGTGCGGCCCTACGTCGATGAGCGCGAGCGCCGGAACGCTCCGACGTATCCCCAGGCGGTCGTCCTGATGGACGTGACGACGGGGACGATTCTCCGGCCGGGCGTGGCGATCGACTCGCCGGATCTCCAGATCATGGCCGTGCTGGCGGATCCGGACGGCGACATGGCGGCGCTCGAGATCGAGTACCAGCTCGTCGGTTCGGACGAGATCGGAACGATGACGATCCAGAGCCAGCAGTTCGAGCCGGGCACGCAGGTGGTCGTTCAGCTGCCCTCGCTGGGACCGGGACTTTGGTTGATTCGGGTGCGCGCCATTGACTCCACGGGCGAGGTGTCGCCTTGGGTTCCGGTGGATCCGGTCATCCGGGTGGCGCGGTTCGGCGTCCAGCAGACGTACACCGGCGTGAGCCGGGCGGAAGTCGAGGATGCGCTTCGCGTGATTCCCATCGACTCAGGGATCAGTCTGGAAGTGAGGGATTCGGGATCGGGCGGCGGCGCGTGCAGCGCCGGCGCACGGTTCGGGACTGATGGGGTCCTGGCGGGAATCGCGGTCCTGATCCTGATCGGGGCGGCGCGCCGCCGGTTGGCGTAGCGGTAGAAATCCTCCGGGCCCGCGTCGGCGGTCGGTATCGGCCGCCGGCGCGGGCTTTCTCGTTTCGCGGGTCGAGAGGGCGGCCTTGTTCCCCCCTCCCGGCACCCCTATAATCCCCCTCCCATGATCGATGCCCCCAAGGTCTCTTTCGTCAGCCTCGGCTGCGCCAAGAACCTCGTCGACAGCGAGGTCCTCCTGGGGCACCTCGCCAAGGGGGGCTTCACGCTCTGCGGCGACTACGCGGACAGCGACGTGGTCGTCGTCAACACCTGCGGCTTCCTGCAGGCCAGCGAGCGCGAGTCGATGGAGACGATCGACCGGATGGTCGCGCTCAAAGAAAAGGGCGATCTCAAGGCCGTCGTCGTCGCAGGATGCCTGCCCCAGCGGTACGGCGCGGAGTTCGCGAAGCGGCTCCACAACGTCGACGCCGTCCTCGGGATCACCAACCGCGAGGACATCGCGGAGATCTGCGAGGGCCTCCTCGCGCGCACCGGCAAGCGCACGAAGCCGGTCGTCCGCGTCTCGAGCGATCTTCCCAAGTACGAGATCGACCGCGAGCGGCTCCGCCTCACGCCGCGCCACACCGCGTACATCCGCATCAGCGAGGGGTGCAACCACACTTGCGCCTTCTGCATCATCCCGAAGATCCGCGGGAAGTTCCGGTCGAAGCCGATCGAGGTGATTGTCGAAGAGGCGAAGGAGCTGGCGGCCGACGGCGCGAAAGAGATCAACCTCATCGCGCAGGACTCCACCAACTACGGCCTCGATCTCTACGGCAAGCTCTCGATCGAGAAGCTCCTCGAGGAACTCCACCCCATCGACGGCATCGAGTGGATCCGGCCCCTCTACTGCTACCCCACGTTCGTCACCGACCGCTTCATCCGCGCGATGGCCGACCTTCCCAAGGTCGTGAAGTACGTCGACATGCCGATCCAGCACACGAAGGAGCGCGTCCTGCGCCTCATGCGGCGCGGCATCACCGAGGTGCGCCAGAAGGAGCTGATCGCGAGGATGAGGGCCGAGATCCCCGGCCTCGTCTTCCGCACGACCGTCATCGTCGGATTCCCGGGCGAGACGGACGAGGACTTCGACGGGCTCCTGACCGACTTGAACGAGCTGCGGTTCGAGCGGCTCGGCGCGTTCATCTTCTCGCGCGAACCGGGCACGTTCGCGCATGACATGGACGACCAGGTTCCGGAGGCCGTCGCGCGCGATCGATTCGACCGCGTCATGCGCCAGCAGCAGCGGATCGCGCTCGAGGTCAACCGCGCGATGGTCGGCCGCACGGTCCCCGTGATCCTCGAGAAAAAGCTCGGCCGCGGATCCTGGGAAGGCCGGACCGCCGGCGACGCGCCCGACATCGACACGATCATCACCGTCCGGGGCGCCGGGCTCGAGGAAGGGACCATCGCCAAGGCGCGCGTCACGGGATTCCGCGGCTATGACCTCGTGGGCGAAGTTCTCAAGTCTTGACTCGCGCCGCGCCCTCCGCGACTCTTGTCGCTTCACATGACGCTGGCCAACAAGATCACCATCGGCCGGTTCGCCGTCACGATCGTCTATTTCGTGCTCCTGGGGATCGTTGGAACGGGCGTGGCGGATGACCGGACGCTGCTCTACACCGCGTTTTTCCTTTTCCTGGCGGCCGTGGTCGGGGACGGCCTGGACGGGTACTATGCGCGAAAGTACCACCAGGAGACGAATTTCGGGCGGATCGCGGATCCCTTCGTGGACAAGATCATGATCTGCGGGTCGTTCGTCTTCTTCCTGGG
>DASTON010000184.1:0-9270 GCA_035762525.1 Planctomycetota bacterium
ACACGGTCGAGACCTTGTACTCGGGACACTTGGACAGGTCGTCCGACGAGCTCGACAGGAGCGTGTTCAGGTTCAGTTCGGGGAAATGGAATGTCGTAAACACCGTTCCCGGCGGCACGCGGTCGCTGATGACCACGGGGAGCGTCACCTCGGCCCGCGCGCTCTTCACGAGCGCCCGGTCGCCCGTCTTCACGCCCAGCTCCGCCGCGTCGTCCGCGTGGATCTCGAGCACGTCCGTGTCGACGAACTCGAGCAGCTTCGAATGGCGCGTCTGGGCGCCGCAGTTGTAATGGTGGAGCACCCGGCCCGTCACCATCGTCAGCGGATAGTCCCCGGTGGGCTCCTCGCCCGGCGGCATGTACTCCACGGGCGCGAACTTCGCCTTGCCGCGAGGGAATTTCTCCTCGTGCATGACGATCGTGCCGGGGTGGGCCATGTCGGGGACCGGCCACTGGAGGCCGAAACCCGCGTCGAGCTTCTCGTAGCTGACGCCTCTCATCGCCGGAGTCTGGCGCGCGATCTCGTCCATGATCTGCGACGGGTGGTCGTACGACATCGGCGTCCCCATCGCGGTCGCGACTTCGCAGATCGCCTGCCAGTCGGCCTTCACGCCGGGCGGCGGATCGACGACTTTGCGCACGCGCTGGATTCGGCGCTCGCCGTTCGTGAACGTCCCGTCCTTCTCGACGAAACTCGCCCCCGGCAGGACCAGGTGCGCGAACTTCGCGGTCTCGTTGAAGAAGAGGTCGTGCACGACGAGGAAGTCGAGCTTCCGGAGCGCCGCGTGGACCTTGTTCAGGTTGGGGTCGGTCTGCGCGACGTCGTACCCGATCACCCACAGGCCCTTGAGCTTTCCTTCGAGCGCCGCGTCCCACATCTCGGGGAGCTTCCAGCCCTTCCGCTGGGGCAGCGGATGCCCTGTGATCTCCTCGAACAGCGTTCGGACTTTCGGATCGTCGAGCTTCTGGTAGCTCGTGTAATAGACCGGCACGCTGCCGACGTCGCACGAGCCCTGCACGTTGTTCTGCCCGCGAAGGGGGTTGATCCCCGTGCCGGGCCGCCCGATGTTGCCCGTGAGCACGGCGAGGTTGCACATCGTCATGATGCCGTACGAGCCCCACCGGTGCTCGCTGACGCCGAGCCCGTGGCAGCACATCGACGCGCCGCTCTGCGCGTAGAGCCGGGCCGCCTTGCGGAGCAGGTCGGCGGGCACGCCCGAGATCTCCTCGACCTTCTCCGGCGTGTATTTCTTCACCGCCTCGACCCAGTTCTCGAAGTTCTCGGCGCGGGAACGGATGAACTCCGCGTCGTAGAGGCCCTCCTCGAGGATGACGTTCGCCATCCCGTTGAAGACCGCGACGTTGGTCCCCGCCTTCAGCTGGAGGTGGACGTCGGCGTACCGGCAGAGCTCGATCTTGCGGGGGTCGATGACGATGAGCTTCGCGCCCCTCCGGACCGCGCGCTTGATCCGCGCGCCGGTCACCGGGTGCCCCTCGGTCGGGTTGGCCCCGATGATCATGAGGAGCTTCGCCTGGTCGATGTCCTTGAGAGAGTTCGTCGCCGCCCAGGTGCCGAAGACCTCCATCATGCCGGTCACGGTCGCGCTGTGGCAGACGCGCGCGCAGTTGTCGACGTTGTTCGTGCCGACGGCCGCGCGCATGAACCGCGACATCAGGTAGTTTTCTTCGTTCGTCCCGCGCGCCGAACTGATGCCGGCGAGCGCGTCGGGCCCGTGCTGGGCGCGGATCTCGGAGTACTTGTCCGCGATCATCCGGATCGCGGCGTCCCACGTGATGGGCTTCCAGTCGTCGCCCTTGCGGACCATCGGCGTGCGAAGGCGTTCCTTCGAATAGATGTAATCCCACCCGAAGCGGCCCTTCACGCACGCGTGGCCCCAATTGACGGGGCTGGACTCCACGGGGCGCATCGAGACGATCCGGCCCTTGGAGACGCCGACGTCGAAATTGCAGCCGACGCCGCAGTAGGCGCACGTCGTCCGCGACACGTATTCCGGCTTGCCGAACTCGGCGACCGCCTTCTCGTGGAGCGCGTCGGTCGGGCACTCCTTCACGCACGCGCCGCAGGAGACGCAGTTGGAGGCCGCGAACCCGACGTCGTTGCCCGCGACGACGCTCGACGCGAAGCCGCGGCCGAGCATCGAGATCGCGAACGTCCCCTGGATCTCGTCGCAGGCCCGGACGCACCGCGCGCACGCGATGCACGAATTGGGATCGAACGAGAAAAACGGATTCGACTCGTCGATCTCATATTTCCGTTTGGCCGGCGTCCGGTAGCGGACCTTCGTGAGGCCGAACCGCTTCGCGAGGGCCTTGAGCTGGTCCGCCCCCTCGCCCTGTTCGGAGAGATAAAGCTCGACGATGTTCTTGCGGTGGCGGTGGGTCTGCTCGCCGTCGGTCTTCACCACCATGCCGTCGCGGACGGGGGTCGTGCACGAGGCCGGAAAGCCCCGGGCGCCCTCGACCTCGCAGACGCACAGGCGGCACGAGCCGTAGGGCTTCAGGGCGGACGACGCGCAGAGGTAGGGGATGTCGATGCCGGCGCGCTTGGCCGCGGTCCAGACGGTCTCGCCGGGCTGGGCTTCGACCTGCTTCCCGTCGATGGTTACCTTGATGCTTCCCATACCCGAGTCCATTCTAGCGAGTCTTGGGCTTGCGCTCGAACTCCTTCGGGAAGTACTGCATCGCCGTGAGCACCGGGTACGGGGCCAGCCCGCCCAGCGCGCAGAGGCTCGTCATCTTCATCGTGTCGCTCAAGTCCTTCAGCGTCTCGAGATCCTCGGGCCGTCCCTGCCCGTCGCGGATCTGCTCGAGGATCTCCCGGGCGCGCGTCGAGCCCACCCGGCACGGCGTGCACTTTCCGCACGACTCCTCGGCCGTGAACTCCATGAAGTGGCGCGAGAGCTCGACCATGTTGGTTTCTTGATCGAACACGACGATCCCGCCGTGGCCCAGGATGCCGCCCGCCTTCGCGAACTCGTCGAAGCAGATCGGCGTCTTCAGGAGCTTCTCGGGGAAGATCGACCCGAGCGGGCCGCCGACTTGAACGGCCTTGAACTTGGAGCCCTTGGGCAGGCCCCCGCCGAAGTCGTAGATGGCGCTTTCGAGCGTCACGCCGAACGGGATCTCGACGAGGCCCCCCTGCTTGACGCATCCCGCGAGCTGGAGCGGCATCGTCCCCTTGCTCTTCTCCGTCCCCATCGACGCGTGCCACGCGCCGCCGCGGTCGAGGATGTCGGGCGCCGAGGCGAACGTGATGACGTTGTTGACGACCGTGGGCTTCTTGTGGAGCCCCTCGATCGCGGGGAACGGCGGCTTGGGCCGGACCATCCCGCGCTTGCCTTCGAGGCTCTCGAGGAGCGCGGTCTCCTCTCCGCAGATGTAGGCGCCGGCGCCGACGAAAACCTCGAGCTCGAAGTCGAACGCCCCGCCCTGGATCTTGTGGCCGAGCCAGCCCGCTTCGGTGGCGCGCGCGATCGCGGCGCGCAGTTTCCGGATGGCGTGCGGATATTCGCTCCGCGCGTAGATGTAGCCCTTCGTCGCTCCCACCGCCCGGGCGCAGATCGCCATGCCCTCGATGAGGCGGTACGGCTCGCCCTCCATGATCATCCGGTCGGAGTACGTGCCCGGATCGCCCTCGTCGGCGTTGGCGACGACGTATTTCTGGTCCGCCGCCGTGTCCTTGGTCGTCTGCCACTTCACGCCGGCCGGGAACGCGGCGCCGCCGCGGCCGCGGAGGCCCGAGACTTTCATCTCGTCGATGATCTTCTGCGGATCCATCCCGAGCGCTTTCTGGAGCCCCCGGAATCCGCCGCGCGACTTGAAGTCCTCGATCGAAAGCGGATCGATCAGCCCCGCGCGCGCGAACGTGAAGCGCGTCTGCTTCGCGAGGAAAGAGACCTTGTCTACGGGCTGGGCGCCCTTCCCCGAGACGATCTTGGAAGCGTCCTTCTCGGTGGCGTTCGTCCAGCCGACTCGGCCGCTGGACGTGTCCATCTCGACGAGGGGCTCGAGGAAGAACGCGCCCCGGCTCGAGGTGCGGACCACGGCCGCGCCTTTCTTCGACAGCGCAGCCGCGACACGATCGGCACCCGCGCTCAGAGCGGAGATGTCGTTCGAAACGTAGAACCGCTTCATGGCCGGCCCGCCTTAACCAGTTTCGTGACCGTGGAGGGCGTGAATCGGCCGTGGATCTCACCATCAACCATCATGGCGGGCGAGTGCGCGCAGTTGCCGAGGCAGTAGACCTTGTCGAGCGTGAACGTGCCGTCCTTGGTGGTCTCGCCGATGGAGCACTTCAGGCTCTTCTCCAGCGCCGCGAGCGACTTCTCGGTCTTCATCGCGACGCAGGAGTCCCCGAGGCAGTAGCGGATGTGGTGTTTCCCCGGCGGTTCGGTGCGAAGGTCGTGGTAGAAGCTCAGGACGCCGTGGACGTCGGAATCGGTGACGCCCAGCGACGCCGCGATCAACGGGACGTGGGAGGGGTCGACGTAGCCCTGGGCCGCCTGGACCGCCTGCAGCGTGCCCAGGATGTTGGGCGGACTCGTCCGGCACTTCTCGAGGATCGCCTGGAGCGGCGCCATGGAAGCGGGATTTTACCAGCGCCTTCCCGAAGCGGCGACCGTTTTCAGGCTAGCGACCGAACGGCGGAGGCGGCGGAGGGCGGGGAGGCAGAACGAAGGTCTCCCCGCACTTCTTGTTGCGGCACTTGAAGACGCGGTGCTGGTTGCTCTTGGTCTCCTGCAAATCCGCGGGTCCGCCACACTTCGTGCACGGAACATGCATGGCTAGAAGAACCTCCTTGGCCCGATCCGATCGACGGGCAGGAGAGACTAGCATGGAGGCTCGGGGCCGTCGAGGGTCGATGCGACCCCGGAAACGGCCTTGAAACCCGGAACGCCCTACTTCACGACCGCCTGGTAAAGCGCTTCGATCTGCTCGTCGGTGATCTCCTCGAGCCCCTCGGCGCACACGGCCAGCGCGCGGCCTTTCGCGGTCACGAAGACCACGTCCGATCCGACCTTGAGCGCGTCCACCAGGTCCGGCTTCCTTTCGATCAGCTTGAAGTAGGCGGCGCTGCCGAACTTCACCGTCGTGAGCTCCGATTCCGCGTCGAACCGCTCGTCCACCCACACCGACCGGTACCGGATGAACCGCGTCCCGGCCGCCTTCACGACGACCGCAAACCGGCCGCCGTCGGATTTGTCCGCCTCCTTGAGGCGCCGCAGGCTTGTGGCCGCCTCGACCGCGGCCTTGCCTTCCTTCTTTGAAAGGCCATCTTTGAAGCTCTTGTCTTTTTCGTACTCGTCGCGCTGGGCGCGTTCTTCCGCCGCTCTTTCCGCTTCGGGCGCCGCCGCGGGCTTCACCGCCCACCTGAGCTTCTCGTCCGCTTTCCGGTCGAACGCGAGGGCGCCTCCGGACCGGCCGGCGAAAGACGTTCCATCCTCCGTGATGATCCAGCTCGTGTAGGGAGTCTGGACGTCGTACCGCTTCGCCAGGGCCACGACTTCGTCCACGAGTTCCTTCGATTCGCCGTGCAGGCGGATCGCGTCGAGCAGGCTGCCGATGCGCCGCCGCGCCCAGAGAGGCTCGACGAACGCGAACTTCGCCTGGGTCGACGGGAAGGAAGCCTCGAAGGCGAACGCTTCCTTCCGGCCGTTCACGGTGCCCGTGAGCCGCACGGTGGCCGGCCCGTCGCCCGTGTACCTTCCGAAGAGCACGAGCTGCGTGCCGGCGAAGAGATCGGGAAGCGGCGACGGATGAACGTGCGCGAGGCGCACCTTGTCGCCCGCCGCCTCCATCGCCAGGTCGGTCAGCACCGGACGTCCCGCCTTCTCCCAGAACGCGCCCACCTTGACCGCGATGTCCTCCTCGGGGCGGACGTATTCGCTCACGCCCCGCCCGACCTCCGACACGCCGTCCAGGAGGTGCGTGTCCACGTCGTAGCCGACGCCGAACGTGAATACCCGCACCCCCGCGGCGCGCTGCGCCCCGGTCCGCCTCACGATTTCCTTCGGATCGACCGTCTCCCCCACCGTCGGCTTTCCGTCCGTCAGGAAGACGACGACGCCGGGCCGGTTCGCGTCCACCGGGTACTTGAGGGCGGTCTGGAGCGCGCCCGAGATGTTCGTCCCGCCCGCCGCCTTGAGCTTGTCGATCCAGGCCGCCGCCGCGCCCTTCATGTCCTTCGCCGGAACGAATTCCCCTTTCCACGCCTCGATGTCCGACGAGAAGCGCACGATGTCGAACCGGTCGCCGTCGTTCAGGTTCTTCACGCAGTGCTGGAGGGCGTTCCGGGCCTGCTCGATCTTCGGGCCGCCCATGCTTCCCGACGTGTCGACGACGAAGACGACGTCCCGCTCGACGACCTGGCCGGGCTGGAGCCGGCTCCCGGGCGAGATCAGCATCATGAACGACCCCGGCTCGGTGGGATCGGGCCGGTGCGTCACGAGATCGAGCGCCACGCTCTTCCCGCCCTGCGACCAGTACAGCTCGAAATCGCGGTGGAGCGTCGCGTTCTTCTGCATCCAGGCGACCCGGGCTTCCTTGTCGCCCGCGCGGGCGATCTTCACGGGATGGCTGGGGCTGTAGAGGTTCTCGATCGCGCGGGATCCGCGGATCGTCACGTCGATGGAGCTCTCTCCGAGCACGACGGGCCCGCGTCGGGCGCCCGCGCGGACGGGATGGAGGTACCGGATCAGGCCGGAGTCCGACGTCACCGTCGAGGCGAACCGGATGATCACGGTCTGTTTCGCGTTGGGCTCGATCGGAAAGATGTTCGCGCGGAAGATCTCGCCGCCCAGGTATTCGAGGAGGCCGGCGTCCCGCGTCCGTTGCACCAGGGACTGATAGATGTGGCGCGCCTTGTCCTTCTCGATCATCTCGCCCGACGTTTCCTTGCCGTCGATCTTCAACGTGAATCCGGTGAGGGCGGCGCCCTTCGGGATGGGAAAGAGGTACTGCGCCTCGAGCCGGCGCGTCGTGTTGTTGACGAAGACCTGTTCCACCGACGTCGTCGCGGCCTGGTGGTCGATTTCGGTCCGGACGGCATACCGATCGATGCCCAGCGGCGGCAGGTCGGGTTCGTTCGGGATCACGATGCCCTGGGCCGCGGCCGTCGAGGCCGCGGCGATGAAGAGGAAGGCGAGCGCCGCAGGGGTTCTGAACATGTTCGAGTCCTTTCGAGTTTCACCCCCTTCGACGCGGGGACTTCGCTCCCGGTTCCCGGAAAGTGCTTTTCGGGAACTCGCGCGAACTCTCCCGCGTCGAAGGTTGAGCAATCAAGGAGGTGCGATGTGCGGACGATCCTGATGATCCTGGCGATGGGCCTGCCCCTGGCGGCGCAGGACGACAGCTGCAATTCGTGCGGAAACAAGCGGTACGGGACGTCCGTGGAATGGGCCGGCACGCCCTCCGAGGCGGCGAAACTCGCCAAGGAGCAGGAGAAGCTCGTCTTCGTCCTGCACGTGTCGGGCTATTTCGAGGATCCGAAGTTCACGTGAAACAATGCCCAGGCGCTCAGGGTGAACGCCTTGTCGAAGCCGGAAGTCGGGGAGTACATCAACAAGCACTTCGTGTCGTCGTTCCAGAAGGTGGCGACGTTCCAGATCGTCGAAGGACAGAAACAGGGCGGCAATGTCGCCGCGTACTTCTGCGCCCCCGACGGGCGCGTTCTTCACTGCGTCGCGGGCCCCGTCAGCGGCGAGCAGATGCTGGCGGAAGCCCGGTGGACCGTCGAGGCGGCCCGGGAATCCGTCGCGGAATCCAGGCGGACCGGGACGACCTTCAAGTCGCTTTTCCGCCGGCGACACGCGGAGCGGCTGCGGAGGGAGCACGGCCTCGTGGTCGACGCGGCGGCCTTCGACGCGCCCGAGAAGGACGAAGAGGGTCCCCTGACCTATAAAGATCCGACCGGCCGGCCCCTGGTGCAGGCGCTTCCTCCGCCGCCGATCGACGGTCCGGACGTCACCTTCAAGGACAAGCAGGAGTGCGAGGCGAAGATGGCCGGCGCGTGCGAATTGATGGACAAGAAGGGGCGTCGCTTCGTGCTGGGCAACCAGGGACGCGTGCATCAACTCATGGCCGCCTACTCGATGTTGAAGATCGAGCGGATCTACGGAACCGTGTTCGAGAACATCCTGGGCGAAAAGGTGTCGACGAAGCCCGTGGTGACGATCAACAGCCGGGGCGACCGGCGCACGGACGTCTGTCTCCACTGCGAGAGCAAGGGCGCGACGTAATCCCCGGGGTCGCCGCGGTTGTATAGTCAGAGGCGATTCGGGGAGTGCCGAGCTTTGAAGCGGACGGCGTTGGCGTTCTGCGCGGCGGTCCTCTGCGGCTGCCCCAAGTCCGATTCCGAGGATTCATCGCCCGGCGTGCTGGAGTTCAGCAGCGCCGCGGCCAGCGCGGGCGAATCCTCCGGCACCGCCACGCTCACCGTGAGGCGGCTGGGAGGCGTCGCGGGCGAGGTCAGCGCGTTGGTCTACATCAACGGCGGCACCGCGTCCCCGGGAGCGGACTATCCGTGGTATATCGACTACGTCGAATCACTCCACTGGGCCGATGGCGACGACTCGGTCAAGACGGTGTCGCTCCTCCTCTTCGATGATTTCCTCCTCGAAGGGGACGAGACCGTCGAGCTGATCCTGGCCTCTCCGGAAGGAGGCGCCACGTTGGGCGCGACGGATTCCTCCGTGCTCACGGTCGTCGACAGCGAAAGCCCCCTGAGCGGGTCCCTGCAGTTTTCGACCGATGCGTATTCCGCGTTGGAATCGGCCGGCACCGCGACGCTTCAACTGACGCGCACGCTGGGCAGCGTCGGCGCGGTATCGGTGCAAGTCCACAGGGTCCACAGCGCTCCGCCCGGAATGGGCGTGCCGGAATTCCTTGAGCTCATCGCCGAGCTGTCGTGGGCGGACGGGGACGCGACGGACAAGACCGTTTCGTTTCAGATCCTGGATGACGCCGTAGCGGAGGCGAACGAGGCCGTTCAGTTCCTCCTCTTATCCCCCACCGGCGGCGCCGCGCTCGGGTCGGACAGCAGCACGGTCCTGACCCTCATCGACGACGATTAGTGAAGGCTCCCAGCCTCCAGCTCCCCGCTCCCAGCGGGGCATCAAGCTTGGAGCTTCAAGCCCAATGGCGCTCGGTTAAGCACGATCCTATCCCGTAAACCTCAACGCCTTTCGAAGTCCCTTTAGCCTCGCGTAGGGTTTGGCTTGTCGCTTCACCACCCTGGGCTCGTGTCGTCCGG
>DASTON010000185.1:0-4638 GCA_035762525.1 Planctomycetota bacterium
CTGCGGTGTTGCCGTAGAGGAGTGGTGAGGTTAGGGCCGCGGCGCTTCTTCTCTCTTGCGCAGATACCGGATAAAGCCGCCGATCAATGCCTTCACCACGCGAGCCTGTTCGTACAAGGCATCGAAAGTCTTTGAGTCGAAAACCTGATCGTCCAGCGCCGCGTACAGGTGCGATTGTAGTTCGGATCCGGATCGCAGTGCGATCCTGAGGAAGCGGGCGAACTCGGGCCGCGTACCGGCATCGAATCCCTCCGCGATGTTGGCCATTATCGACCTCGTGCATTGGCGGATCTGCCCCACGAGTTCGCGATCGGGAATTCGATGGCGAATACACGTCACTTGCGCGACCGCCTGTCTTAGCCGACGTGCGGCCTTCCAAGACTCCATGTCTTCGAACCGCGCGATCTTCATTTCCGGTACCGGTGTGCACCTCAGTCTGAAAAAGCCGCAGCACTTCCGCACCGCAGTACCGCAGCACTTGCACGTAGAAGTATTGTGCTGTTTCATAGCGACATGAAACTCGCCCTCATCTCTGTCTTTGCCTTGTTTGCTATCGTCCAGGAGAAGCCCTGGACGCCGTTCAACGATCCCGACAACAAGCCCAACCCCGAGCGCGTCTCGACGATCGATGTCCTCCACTACAAGATCTCGGTGCGCCTGGACGAGCGCATTCCGGAACCCATCGTCGAGGGCAGGGTCGAGATGGACCTGGCCTTCACGGCGTCCACGGGCACGGTGGAGCTCGACGCCGAGGAGATGGTGGTCACCGAGGTCAAGGCGGGCAAGGGAGATCCGCTCGAGTGCAGGCAAGAGGGCGGGAAACTCATCGTCGAGCTGGGACGGAAAGCTCCCGCGGGGGAGAAACTGCACCTCGACATCTCCTACACCGCGCGGCCGTCGGTCGGCCTGTTCTTCATCACCCCGGATCCCCAGCTGCCGAATCGGGGATGGCAGGTGTGGTCGCAGGGGGAAACCGAATACAACCACCATTGGTTTCCCTGCTACGACAATCCCAACGACCGCGCGACCAGTGAAGTCGTCATCACGGTGCGCGAGAAGTACCGCACCATCTCCAACGGCACGCTCGTGAAGTCCACGATCCACCACGGGTGGCGCATCGAGCACTGGAAGATGGACGTGCCCCACGTGGCGTATCTCACCTCGATCGCGGCGGGGGAGTTCGACATGCTCGAGGACCGCGAGAAGGTCCCCATCCGGTATTTCGTGCCGAAGGGCTGGCATTCAAAGGAGGAGATCAGCCGCACCTTCAAGAAGACGCCCGACATGATGGCGTTCTTCGCCGAGCGGACCGGCGTTCCTTATCCCTACGCCAAGTACGACCAGGTCGTCGTCGACGATTTCACCTGGGGCGGCATGGAGAACATCACCGCGACCACGCTCCATCCCGGGACGGTCGTGAAAAAACGGAGCTGGGAGGATCGCGACTCGGACGGCCTGATCGCCCACGAGCTGGCCCACCAGTGGTTCGGCAATCTCGTGACGTGCCGCACGTGGGCGCACGCCTGGCTCAACGAGGGTTTCGCCACGTACATGGAAGCGCTCTGGCGGGAGAAATCAGAGGGGCGCGAGGCGTTCATCGCCGATCTCGAGGACGGCCTGGGGTGGTATCTCTCGGAAGCCGCGAACGAATACACGAGGCCGACCGTCTGCTCGCATTACACGACTCCCGACGACGTCTTCGATTCGCACATCTACCCGAGGGGCGCCTGGATCCTCCGGATGCTCCACGACCGGCTGGGCAACGACGCCTGGTGGAAGGGCGTCAATCGCTACCTGACGAAGCACCGCGCGGGGCTGGTCACCACGGACGATTTCCGCGTCGCGATGGAGGAAGGCTCGGGGCAGGACCTCAAGCCCTTCTTCGACCAGTGGCTAACGAAGGCGGGCCATCCGGCCTTCAAAGTGAAGGCGGCCTGGGACGCGGGCTCGAACAAGCTCACGCTCACCGTCGAACAGGCGCAGGAGGCGCGCAAGCTGGTCTGGAAGGACTTGTCGACGGAAGTCCCGATCTTCGCCGTTCCCGTTGACATCGAGTTCGAAACCAAGAAGGGCAGGTCCGTCCAACGAATCGAGATCAAGGACAAGTTCCATACGTTCACCTTCGATCTCGACTCGGAGCCGGAGATCATCGATTTCGACCGGGACAGCGCGCTCCTCAAAACGCTGGAGTTCGAGCGTTCGGCCGCGCAACTGGCGCACCAGCTCGCGAAGGACGATCAGCCGTGGCACCGCTGGTGGGCGGCGTCCAAGCTCGCCGGGGCGCACGACGGCGTGGCGGCGCTTCGCCAGGCGCTTCACAAGGACTCCTCGAATCGCGTGAGGATCGCGGCGGCCAAGGCGCTGGGCGCGACGGCGACGGCGGAAGCCCGCGCGGCGCTCGTGGGACAGGCGCAAACCGACGCCCGCGTCCGCCGGGCGGTCCTGGAGGCGCTGGCGAACCACGCGAAGGAAGCGGGGGAGGAACTTGAGAAGGCATTCCGGAACGACTCGAGTCCGGCCTGCAAGGCCGCCGCCGCCGCGTCGCTCGGCAAGCGCGGCGCGACCTCCTCGATCTTCGCCGAGGTCGAGAAGTACAAGGAGGACGAGGTGGTGATGCCGGGACTCCTCTCCGGAATGCTCGGCGCCGGCGATCCCGGGTTCCTCAAGGCCTGCCTGGCCGCGACGGAACGATCGGCGCATCCGCAGATCCGGGTGCGCGCCACGGAATGCCTGGGAGACTACCTGGCGGCGAATTCCGATCCGGCGGCCCTGAAGCGCCTGCTCATGCTGTTCGACGACTCGAACTTCCGGGTGCGCCGGGCGGCGGTTTCGAAGGCGGCCGGCGTGAAGGAGGGGGGCAAGTCGGTGGCGGGCGTGCTCGAGAAGCGGCTCCCCCGCGAGCCCGAAAAGCGGCTGGCCAAGGACATCCGCGACGCCATCAAGAAACTCCGGGCGGAAAAGTGATCGCATGACCCGATCCGCGGCCATCATCGGCGTGCCCCTCGACCTCGGCGCGAACCGCCGCGGCGTCGACATGGGCCCGAGCGCGCTTCGCGTGACGGGGCTGGCCGACCGGCTGCGCGTCCTCGGGTACGACATCAAGGACTTCGGCGACGTCGACGTCCCGCTCCCCGAGGAGTGCGACATCGGCGAGCCGAACAAGAAATTCGCCGAGGACATCAAGGAGGTCTGCGAAGACCTCTGCGAGATGGTCCTCAAGGCGATGAAGCAGGGCCGCCTCCCCGTGATCCTCGGCGGCGACCACTCGCTCGCGATGGGCTCGATCGCCGCGACCGCGAAGGCCTTCCGCGAGAAGAAGAAGAAGGTCGGCGTCATCTGGTTCGACGCGCACGGCGACATGAACACGCCCGAGTCCACGAACAGCGGCAACGTGCACGGGATGCCGCTCGCCCACGTGCTGGGCATGGGGGATCCGGCGCTCGCCTCCATCGGCGGGTTCTCGCCGAAGGTGGACGAGGCCAATTGCGCCCTCGTCGGCGTGCGCGATCTCGACGAGCGCGAGAAGAAGCTCATCCACGACAGCGGGGTGAAGGTCTTCACGATGAAGGACATCGACCAGCGCGGCGCGGGCCGCGTCATGGAGCAGGCGATCGAGGTCGCGTCGAAGGGGACCGCGGGCATTCACGTCAGCTTCGACATCGACGCGTGCGACCCGAGCGTGGCGCCGGGCGTGGGGACGCCCAAGAAGGGCGGGCTCAACTATCGGGAGGCGCACCTCTGCCTGGAAATGGTCGCGGACTCGGAGAAAATTGTCGCCATGGACCTGGTGGAAGTGAATCCGATCTTCGACAACCGCAATCACACGGCCGAATTCGGCGCCGAGCTCATCCTGAGCGCGCTGGGCAAATCGATTTTCTAAACCGATTCCCGCCCCCCGTCCCGCGTCCGGGCTCGTCCAATGAATCAGAGTGAAGAAAGCGGTCCTGGTCTTCCTGCTGGCCCTGGGGGCGCCGCCCCAGGATCCCGCGGCGCTCGTGGAGCAGCTGCGCTCGGACGAAATCGCCGTCCGGGAGCGGGCCTTCATCGAGCTGGAGAAGCTGGGCGCGGCCGCGGAGACCGAGCTCAGGAAGGCCGCCTCGGATCCCGACGCCATCGTCTCGCTCCAGGTGGGCCGGCTCCTGCGAATCCTCGAGTTGAACCGGACGTTTTCTCCCGCGCTGAAGAAGGAGATCCCGGACATCTGCCGGCGGATCGGGCGAAGCACCGGGGACGAGTGGACGAAGATCTATCTCGAGGTCTCCGAGGGAAAGCCGGCGCACGTCGGCCTCTCGAGGGAGGACCTGGAGCCGCTCGCGGCGTCCGCCGTCAAGAACGCCGTCACGAACGAAGAGAAGAAGAGCGCGTGCGGCGCCGCCGGGCGCTGGCACCACCGCTCCGCCGATGCGTCGGTGAGAACGCTGCTGCGCGATCCCGATGATGACGTGCGCCGGGCCGCGTTCGACACGCTGGTCTCGCTCCACGGAAGATCGGCGCTTCGCCTGGCGCTGGAGGAGCTTCGCGACGCCCCAGCCTTCCTGGTCGACGCGATTCATCGCTTCGGGTCTCGCGTGGCCTACGAAGCGCAAGACCGCCTGGTCGAACTGCTTCAGCATTCCGACCCGAATATCGCCGCGTCGG
>DASTON010000186.1:0-2693 GCA_035762525.1 Planctomycetota bacterium
GATGGAGATGTTGAAGCGGAACACCATCTTCACGAATACGGCGATCACCGAGCGCAACGAGCCGTGGTGGGAGGGCATGGACGGCGAGCCGCCGTCACGCGCCGTCGACTGGCAGGGGAAGCGCTGGACGCCGGTGTCGAAGGAAAAGGCCGCGCATCCAAACTCCCGGTTCACGGTGCCGGCGCGGCAGTGCCCCTCGATTTCGAAGGAGTGGGAAAGCCCGAAGGGCGTCCCGATCTCCGCGATCATCTTTGGCGGACGGCGGGCCAAGGTCGCGCCGCTCGTCTACCAGTCCCTGTCGTGGTCCCACGGCGTCTTCCTCGGCGCGGGAATGGCCAGCGAGACCACCGCGGCCGCGACCGGCGCCGTCGGCGTCGTCCGCCGCGACCCGATGGCCATGCTCCCCTTCTGCGGCTACAACATGGCCGATTACTGGGCCCACTGGTTGTCGATGGGAAAGCGCGTCACCCACCTCCCCAAGATCTTCCACGTGAACTGGTTCCGGCGCGACGCGAACGGCGCGTTCCTGTGGCCGGGATACGGCGAAAACCTCCGTGTTCTCCGTTGGGTCATCGAGCGCGTCCGGGGCGGCGGCGCCGCCGTCGAAACTCCGATCGGCCACATCCCCGCGCCGTCGGCGATCGATCTTTCCGGACTCACGCTTCCGCCGGCAGCGATGGACCAGCTGCTCTCGGTCGATCGCGACGCGTGGCGCGATGAAGCACGGAATCTCAAGGAGTTCTTCGCCAAGTTTGGCACGCGACTCCCTCCCGCGATCGCCTCCGAGGTCGAGGCCCTCTCCGCGCGCCTGCGAAAGGCGTGAAGAAGCGCATCAGGCCCCGCCGCCGCGGCGCCGATAGACTTCGTTGGAGGAGGCGCCGAGTGAATCCCCTGATTGCCGCCATCGATCCCGGCACGCACAAGACCGGTTTTTGCGTCGTGGACGGGGCGGGCCGCGCCGTCGAGATGGGCGTCATCTCCTCTTCCGCGAAGTCGCTGCCCGAGCGGCTGCTCCACATCCAGGATTCCATCGACAAGCTCTTCGCGCGCCACCGCCCGGCGGAAGTCGCGGTCGAGACGCCCTACGTCGGCCGCAACGCGGCGTCCGCCCTGACGCTCGCGGCCGGGCGCGCGCTCGCCCTGACGTGCGCCGCGCGCGTCGGCGCCAAGGTGTTCGAATACACCGCGCCGGAGGCGAAGCGCGCCGTCACGGGTTCGGGCGCCTCCGGCAAGTCGTCCGTCCAGCGCATGATCCAGCTGCTGCTCGGCCTCGCGTCTCCTCCCCCGCCCGACGCCGCCGACGCCGCGGCCCTCGCCCTCTGCCACCAGAGTCGTCGTTGCTAAAGGGCGAATCTCGAATTTCGAATCTCGAATCTCGGGTTCCATCAACGGGCTTGTTTGAGGGGCCCGAAATTCGATATTCGATATTCGAGATTCGGTATTCGACTTTGATATATTCCTCCCTTCACGAGAGGGGAGAATCCCATGAGCACCGCCACGATGGACAACGTTCTTCTCAAGCCGGAACTCGAGGGCCTGAAGCACGTCTCGAGCGGCAAGGTCCGCGAGATGTACGACCTCGGCGACGAGCTTCTCATCGTCACCACCGACCGCATCAGCGCGTTCGACGTCGTCCTTCCGGTCGGGATTCCGAAGAAAGGCGAGGTTCTAAACCGGCTCTCCGAGTTCTGGTTCCGGCACCTCAAGACGCCGAACCACATGATCACGTGCGACATCACGAAGATGCCGGGGGCCGTCCGGCGCCACAAGTCGATTCTGCGCGGCCGGTCGCTGCTCGCGAAGAAGGCAAAGCCTTTTCCGGTCGAGTGCGTCGCGCGCGGGTACCTCGTCGGCAGCGGCTGGAAGGACTACCAGTCGACGGGCTCGGTGTGCGGCCACAAGCTTCCCGCCGGCATGCAGCAGGCGCAGAAGCTGCCGAGGCCGATCTTTACTCCGGCGACGAAAGCCACGACCGGCCACGACGAGAACATCGACTTCAAGACCGCGATGAAGGTCCTCGGAAAGAAAACGGCTGAAGAGCTTCGCCGGCGGACGCTCGACCTGTACTCGAAAGCCGCGCTGCACGCGGAGCGCCGGGGCATCATTCTCGCGGACACCAAGTTCGAGTTCGGCGAGGTCGATGGAAAGACCATCCTGATCGACGAGGCGCTCACGCCCGACTCGTCCCGGTTCTGGCCGAAGAGCGGGTACAAGGTCGGCATCTCGCCTCCGAGCTTCGACAAGCAGTTCGTGCGCGACTACCTGGAGAGCGTCGCGTGGAACAAGCAGCCGCCGGCGCCTCCGCTTCCAGAGGATGTCGTCCTCAAGACGAGTGAAAAGTACCGCGACGCGTACCGCCTCCTCACGGGCAAGCCGATTCGGTAGGGTTTTCCGCGGGCTCCGGGGCCGGTACCGGGCGACGATGCTCGAAGGGTGGTCGGCCGAGGGCGTCAATCCCTTCCAGCACCTGGTCGGCACGATCTTGTCCGCCCGGTGCCGCGACGAAGTCACCGACGTCATCTCGCGAGAGCTCTTCGAGCGCTATCCCACGGCCGAAACTCTCGCGGCGGCGCGCCCTCGGGACGTCGAACGGATCATCCGCCCCATCGGCTTTTTCCGGATGAAGGCGAAGTACGTGATCGAGACGGCCCGCCGGGTCCTAGAGAAGTACGGCGGCCGCGTGCCCCAGACGC
>DASTON010000187.1:0-2365 GCA_035762525.1 Planctomycetota bacterium
GGAACGTCGGAAGCAGCGTGAACTCACCCTTCGCGGGATCGAGCGCTTCCGGCCGCACGTGGCTCTTCGAATACGCGGGAATCGCCTCCTCGCGCCAACCCCACGACGCCAGCGTCGACGAGTAGAACTCGAGCTTGCGCGACGGCGTCGGAAAGCCCGCGACCACCCCCCCTGGCTGGTCGAGGCCGCACGGTTTTCCGTCCCGCTTCGCAATTTTCGTCGCCGGGTCCACGGCCGCCCCCACGATCGGCCACTCGTGGAGCGCGTACTTCGCGCGGCTGATCTCCACCGCGCTAAACTTCCGCATGTACTCGAGCGGCGTCAACCCTGCCGCCTTCGCCGTATCCGGCAGTCCCGGCACGCTGTTCTCGAAGAGCCAGCGGTAGTACGACTCCATGGTCATCTTCTCGCCGGCCGCGTACGGCGACTCGAACCACTTCCGGATCCCGAGCGAGCCGTCGGGGTCGATGCGCCAGGAGAGCTCGATCCAGAATTCGTCTTCTTCCCAGATCTCGCCGGGGTTCGTTCCGAGCGTGAGACCGGTCCCCTTCTTGGCGACCCGCAGCACCGGCTGGCGGAACGCGAGCCACTCCCCCGCGTGCGTCTCGAACGACATCGTGTCGTGCCGCTCCGGCCCGAGGCCCATCGGCAGCACGTAGTCCGCGAAAATCGCCGTCTCGTTCCACACGGGCGTCATCGCGGCGTGCAGCCCGACCTTCGCCTCGTCCTTCAGCATCTCGATCCACGAGAATCCGTCGGGATTGGTCCAGACGGGGTTGTAGGCGCGCGTGAAGTAGGCGGCGAGCCGGCCCCGACCTTCCTTGAGCAGGTACGGAAGCAGGATCGACATCTCGTGGTGCGCAAAGGGGTACTCCGGCGGCCACAGGAGCTCGCTCCAGACTTTCTGCGGCGGCGGCTTGAGGGGCGGAACCGGCACGAACTTGTTCCACGCGTTGGGCAGCGTGCCACCCTCCGTCCCCACGCTCCCCGTGAGAACGTTGAGGAGGAAAAGGGCGCGCGCGACCTGCCATCCGCCGCGATTCCCCGCCGTCGCGTTCCTCCAGACATGGGCGGCGAAGCGCGACCCCGCCGCCGCGATGCCCTGCGCCGTCTTTTCGATCCGGTCCGCCGGACATCCGCTCTCCTTCGAGGCGAATTCGGGCGTGAACGGCGCGTAGATCTCCTTCAGCGCGGCGATGAAGGCATCGAACGTCCGGGGCGCCGACGGCCTCTCCGCCGCCAGGAACTCCTCCCAATTCACCCATCGCTCGACGAATGCGCGGTCGAATTGATTGCGATCGAGAAGCAGCTTCGCGATCGCGAAGAGCACCGCCGCCTCGGTCCCCGGATACGTGGGCAGCCAGAGATCCGCGCGCGACGCCGTGTTCGAGAGCCGCGGGTCGACGACCGCGAGCGTCGCGCCCTTCTCCTGCGCCTCGACGATCCGCTGCGCGTGCGGATTGAAGTAGTGGCCGGTCTCGAGGTGCGACGACAACAGAAGAATGAACTTCGCGTTCGCGTAGTCGGGCGACGGCCGGTCGTACCCCATCCAGAGGTCGTATCCGAGGCGCGCGCCCGACGAGCAGACGTTCGTATGGCTGTTGTGGGCGTCGAGTCCCCACGCCTGGAGGACGCGCTCGACGTAGCCGTCCTCGCCCGGGCGGCCGACGTGGTACATGACCTCGTTCCGCCGCCCTTCCACGATCGCCGCGCGAATCGTCTTGGCGAACGTGTCGAGGACTTCGTCCCACGACGTCCGCGCCCAGCCGCCCTCGCCCCGCTTGCCGGTCCTTTTCAGCGGATAGAGGATGCGCTCGGGGTCGTCGACTTGATTGATCGTCGCGGGCCCCTTCGCGCACGTGCGGCCTCGCGATCCCGGGTTGTAGGGATTCCCTTCGAACTTCCGGATCTTCCCCGTCTCCTTGTCCACGTACGCCAACAGGCCGCACGACGCCTCGCAGTTGAAGCAGACCGTCGGCACGAGCGAGTAATGGCGCGGTTCTTTCCGGGGCCATGCGGCGGGATCGAATTCGACGACGTCGTCCCACTGTTCGGGCGGCGGGTAGGAATGAAGTTCTGCCATTTCAATTCAAGCATCCAGCATCCCGCATTCTGCATCCGGGATGCCGGATGCCGGCTGCAGGATGCGCATCCTCAACTCAAAGGGACGCTCTGGCCGGCCAAGGTCCACATGCGCTCGTACCGGTACAGGCCCCACAGCGCCAGCAGCGAGGCCATCAAGGTCAAGGAGGAGCTCACCGGGGCGGCCCACGGGCTCGCCACGAGCAGCATCAGCGGGAGCGTCGTGCCGGCCGTCATGACGTTCCAGACGAAATCCCGCGCGTGCGGCCCTCGCGTCATCTCG
>DASTON010000188.1:0-4244 GCA_035762525.1 Planctomycetota bacterium
CTTCGAGCTCCGGAGCTCCGAGCCAGCAGCTCCGAAGCTTGAAGCCTCTGGCTTCGAGGCTTGAAGCTTGAAGCCCAGCTGGGTGCAGGGAGCTGGAGGCTGGAAGCTTTCAACGGCCGGTCGGGGCCGGGATGGGCGCTCCTTGGGTGAGCACCACTCGCTTGACGGAAAAGGCGCGGCCGGTCTCGGAATCCACCTCGGCCAGCGCGCCGCAGATCCGCACGTCGCCGGTCGCGACCTCGAAGTAGGCGGGCATGCCGGTCGTCATGCGGTGCAGCACGCGGTCGATGCGGCGGCCGATGACGCTCTCGTAGGGTCCGGTCATCCCGCAGTCGGTGATGTACGCCGTCCCCTGGGGCAGGACGCGCTCGTCGGCGGTCTGGATGTGGGTGTGGGTCCCGAAGACGAAGCTCGCCCGGCCGTCCGTGTGCCATCCCATCGCGACCTTCTCGCTCGTCGCCTCGCAGTGCATGTCGATGACGACCATCGGGGTCTGCTTCTTGAGCTCGGCGATGCACGCGTCCGCGGTCTTGAACGGATTGGCCGCGGGCGTGTTCATGAAGACGTTGCCCTGGAGGTGGATCACGCCGACCTTCACGCCGTTCGATTCGAGCACGGCCGCGCCGCGCCCGGGCTGCTCCGCGGGGTAGTTCGCCGGGCGAAGGATCGCCGGCGTCCTGTCCATGTAGGGGATGATCTCCTTCTTGGCCCAGACGTGGTCGCCGCACGTGATCGCGTCGACGCCCGAGCGCAGGAGCTCGTCGGCGTCCTCGGGCATGACGCCGCTTCCCCCGGCGATGTTCTCGGCGTTGGCGACGACGAAGTGGACGCCCTCCTCGCGGCGGTAGGAGGGCAGGCGCTCCCGGATGAGGGCGCGGCCCGGCTTGCCGACAATGTCGCCGATCGCGAAAATCTTGACCCGCATGGAACGCTAATCCCAGTCCTAAATGGCCGACCTATCTTTCGACACCCGTGCCCTTGTCCCAAAGGGAAGATTTCCGATTGGCGATTGACGATTTGCCGGTCCGCTTCCCTGTGCAGCCGGACGATTAGCGGAATACGGCCGGGGGCGGCGCCGGGGCCTCCGGAGCGTCGATCGGCGACTTCATCGCGTGGTGGCCGTGGTCCATCATGTAATAGATCAAGACCGCGATCGCGGCGACGATCAGGATGAACAGGAGCACTCCGGCCGCGTCGCCCCCCTCGAAGGAAGCCGCCTCGGGGGACGCCGCCTCGAGTTCCGCGTACTTCGCGTCCTCGGCCGGGGTCGCCTTTTCGCCCGAGGCCCACGACGCCCTGGGAAGACCCGCGATCGCCACGACCAGACACAGCACCTGAGCGATGCGCTTCATGCGTCCGTTCCCTAATTGAATTCCGACCCCGGACGCATTCTGACGCCCGACTTGGGAAGGGTCAAGGGGGGAAGTCAGCGGAAGTGCGGCGGAGGCGATTCGCCTTCGCTCTCGAGCGGGGATCGCAGGGCGTTCTCCGCATCCGCGACCCTATAGGCGACGAGAACAATGATGACTATGACGGCGAAAACGCCCCAGTCGAAACCGCCCTCAAAGGCGGCCGCGTCCGGGGAATCAGCCTCGAATTCCGCGCACTTCGCGTCTTCGGCGGCCGTCCGGCGATGACCAACGACAGGCACAGGACGCCGGCGATCGATTTCACGAAGGCGGATTCGCTTCCGGCCGGGGCGGAGGGGTCAAGAAGCCGAACTATTCTTTCTCGAAGGCGACAACGAGGGTGCGCTTGGAGGGATCCCACTCGTCCAGGAATCCGTCGAGCGAGTTCTCGCGCCAGCCGCGCGCCGGATCGAGCGTGATCACCCGGTTGTCCACGGGATGGTAGGCGACCACGACCTCGTAGTGCGTCATCGGCCCCGTGATCGCCGGCTTCACGAGCCCGACGATCGCGGGACGTCCGCGCGACAGCTGTTCGATCACGTGCTCGGTGGCGCCCGACAGCGCGTAGGCCTTCAGCTTGCGTTGTTCGAAGAGCTTCTTGAGATCGGCCGCCTGGTATCCGCGCGGCCGGTCCGGCGGGAGGGCGGCGGACACGTCCTCGAGGGAGTCAGGACGGTTCCAGTGGGCCAGGACCATCGCGGCCGCCGCGGCTCCGCAGTCCATTTCCGAGCGCTGGAGCACGAGGGGGACGTCGCCCGCGCGCAGCCATCGCGGGTCGCGCGAGAACTCGGCAGGATCGAAGTCCCGTGCGGAGCCCAGGTAAGAACAGCTCGCCGTGGCGACGCTGAGCAACATCAGGAAAGGCAGCGATTGACGACCGAAGATTGACGATTTCCGATGAATGGCAACCATCTGCAGCTGTGCAGCAAACGCTACCGGCGCAGCCTTATACAGGGCTCGGTAAGCCGTCCGCGACGTCCTCAATCGTCAATCGTTAATCGTCAATCGTCCCTTGGCCTACCTCGCGTACTCCACCACTCTCGTCTCTCTTAGAACCGTGACTCTAATTTCACCTGGATAGGTCATCTGCTGCTCGATCGACTTCGCGATGTCCCGCGCGACGACGAGCGCCTGGCCGTCGTTGATCTTGTCGCTGTCCACGAGGACGCGGACTTCGCGGCCCGCCTGGATCGCGTACGCGCCGGTGACGCCCGCCATGCCCTTCGCGATGGCCTCCAGCTGCTCGAGGCGCTTGACGTACCGGTCGAGGTTCTCGCTGCGCGCGCCCGGCCGCGACGCGCTGATCGCGTCCGCCGCCGCCGCCAGCACCGTGTAGGGGAACCGCGCGTCGGCGTCGTTGTGGTGGTTCGCCGCGGCGTCGACCACTTCCTTGGGCTCCTCGAACCGCTTGAGCAGCTCGCCGCCGATCACCGGGTGCGAGCCCTCGAACTCCTGGTCGACGGCCTTGCCGATGTCGTGGAAGACGCCGCAGCGCTTCGCGAGCTTCGCGTCCATCTTGAGCTCCGCGGCCATGACGCCGCAGATGTGGGCCACTTCCCGGACGTGCTGCAGGACGTTCTGGCCGTAGCTCGTGCGGTACTTGAGGCGGCCCAGGAGCGTGACCAGCTTCGGGTGGACGTTCTGCATGTCCATCTCGTAGAGGAACTGCCGGCCCACCTCGAGGATGTGCTGCTCCATCTCCCGCTTGTTCTGCTCGACGATCTCCTCGATGCGCGTCGGGTGGATGCGGCCGTCCAGCAGGAGCTTCTCCATCGACCGCCGCGCCATCTCGCGGCGCACGCCGTCGAAGGCGGAGAGGACGATGACGCCGGGGGTGTCGTCCACGACCACGTCGACGCCGGTCGCGCGCTCGAAGGCCCGGATGTTCCGTCCTTCGCGGCCGATGATGCGGCCCTTCATGTCCTCGCTGGGGAGGTCCACGACGCTCACCACGCTGTCCGCCGTGTGCGAGGCCGCGAATCTCTGGATGGCCATCGTGATGACCCGCTTCGCCTCGACCTCCGCGTTCTCCTTGGCGAAGTCGAGCCGCTTGCGGATCAGTTCCGCCTTGTCCCGCTCCAGCTCCGGCTCCAGCTTGTCCATGAGGAGCTTGACCGCGTCTTCGCGCGTCATGCCGGCGATGCGGTGCAGGGTCTGTTTCTCCTCTTCGAGCGTCTTGGTGACTTCCCTCTCGCGCTCGCCGAGATCGCGCTCTTTCTTTTCGAGGTCGCGGCCGCGGGTCTCGACCGACTTTTCCCTGGCCGAGACGCCTTCCGATCGCTTCTCGATGACGTCCTCCTTCTTGAGGAGGCGGTTCTCGAATTCCTTCAGCTCCCGGCGCTCGTCGCGGATGACCTTGTCGGCTTCATCCTTGACCTTGACGGCCTGCGCCTTGGCTTCGACGACCACCTTGTCGGCGGCCAGGCGGGCTTCGGCGAGGACGTCGTCGGACTTGCGGAAGGCGGTCTTGTTGACGCGCTTGAAGTAGAGGAAGCAGAGGACGGCGCCGAGGGCGAGGCCCGCGACGGCGGCGAGGACGGCTTCAATCATGGCGGCGCTCCCGTGTAGTACGGGGCGCGCTTCGCGCGGGGAGGGCGGCGCGGCGTGGAGCGAACCTTGGTTCCCGGACTAAAAGGTCCTCGTCCGCGTCCTCTCGTCGATCAGGTCGGCCGACAAACCCGCGGCCCCTTCGGGCCCCGAAGGATGCGCTTCGCTTCCCTTCAGGGCGGGCGGCGGTATGAAAGGCGTTCGAATGATCGTGTCAACCCCGGCGCACGCGCCCGTCTATTTGGAATCCCTTCGCTAATCATCAACCTTCTGCAAAGGGCGACTGGG
>DASTON010000189.1:0-3243 GCA_035762525.1 Planctomycetota bacterium
CCAGGTCCAGGCCCCGCTCCCGCGCCATCGCGCGGGCGATGTCGGCGGCCATCTCCCCCAGCATGTTCCCGTTCTCGTCCACCACCCGGACTTTCGAGATGTGGATCATCTCGTTGATGCGGTGGTCGTACTTCCGTTCCGGCTTACCCGGAAAGCGCGGTCTGAACGCCAATGTCCCTCCTCAATTTCTCGATGAACTCCCCGGCGGGAACCGCCCCCAGGTCCCCCGCCTTCCGTTCGCGGACGGAAACGGACCCGGACGCGGCCTCTCGGGCACCGCACACCAGCATGTAGGGCACTTTCTGGAGCGTGGCCTCGCGAATCTTATAGGAAACCCTCTGGGGGCTCAAATCCAATTCGGCGCGCACGCCCGCCTCGAGGAGCTTCGCGTGCACCGACGTCGCGTACGCCTGCTCCGCCTCGCCGATCGCGAGGACGACCGCCTGCACCGGCGCGAGCCACAGCGGGAACTCGCCCGCGTAGTGCTCCGTCAGGACGCCGATGAACCGCTCCAGGCTGCCGAGGATCGCGCGATGGATCATGACCGGCGTGTGGCGGTGGCCGTCCGCGGCCTCGTACTCCGCCTTGAACCGCAGCGGAAGCTGGAAGTCGAGCTGGATCGTGGAGAGCTGCCACTCGCGCCCGATCGCGTCCTTCATGAAGAAGTCGATCTTGGGACCGTAGAACGCGCCTTCGCCCGGCGCGACGTGGTATGCGATCCCCGATTTCTCGAGCGCGGACTTCAGGTCCGCCTCGGCCTTGTCCCACACGGACGCCTCGCCCAGGAACTTCGGAGGCCGCGTCGAGAACTTCGCGACGTACGGCATCTGGAAGACCTTGTCAAAGACGAACCGGACGAAGTCAAGACAGCCCGCGACCTCCGCCTCGACCTGCTCGGGCGTGCAGAAGATGTGCGCGTCGTCCTGCGAGAACTTGCGGACGCGCACCATCCCCGCCAGCACGCCGCGGATCTCGTTGCGGTGGAGCGGGCAGAAGTCGGCGATCCGCCACGGCAGCTCCCGGTAGCTCCGGCGCCGGTGCTGGAACATGAGCACGTGGCTGGGGCAGTTCATCGGCTTGAGCGACGACTCCACGTCGTCCATGTTCATCTGGAACATGTTCTCGCGGTAGTGGTCCCAGTGGCCCGACGTCTGCCACAGCTGCTTGCTGTAGAGCTGGGGCGTGACCACTTCCTGGTAGCCGCGCTTGCGGTACTCGCGCCGGATGAACGTGAGCAGCTCGTTGTAGATCACGGCGCCCTTCGGGAGGAAGAAGACCGCGCCGGGCGTGTACTCGTGGAACATGAAGAGCTCGAGATCCTGCCCGATCCGCCGGTGGTCGCGCTTCTTCGCCTCCTCGAGCCGCTTCACGTACTCGTCGAGCGCCTTCTGGCTCGCCCACGCCGTTCCGTAGATGCGGGTGAGCATCTTGTTCTTGTCGTCGCCCTTCCAGTACGCGCCGGTGATCTTCGTGAGCTTGATCGCGCGGACGCGCGCCGACGACGGGACGTGCGGTCCTTCGCAGAGGTCGGTGAAGTCGCCGTCGGTGTAGATCGACGCGGTCGGGTCCTTGATGTCCTTCTCGAGCGTCTCGACCTTGTAGGGCTGGCCGAGCTTTTTCATCCGGTCGATCGCGTCCGCGTGCGGGACGTCGACGCGCTCGAACTTGAAGTCGGACGCGATGATCTTCCGGCACTCCTCCTCGATCTTCGCGAGGTCGTCTTCCGAGACCTTGACCCCTTCCGGGAACTCGATGTCGTAGTAGAACCCGTTCTCGACGGGCGGGCCGTAGCCGAACTTGACCTGCGGCCCGTAGAGGCGCCGCACGGCGCCCGCGAGGATGTGGGCGGCCGAGTGGCGGATGACGTCGAGGCCCTCGGGCGTCTCCTCCTTGATGATCACAAGGGAGCATTGCGCCGGCAGCGGGCGGCCCAGGTCCCAGACCTGGCCGTTCACCTTGACGGCGATCGCCTGCTTGGCGAGCCCCTTCGAGATGGACTCGGCGACCTGGAGCCCGGTGGCGCCGTCCGGGTATTCCTTCACGGCGCCGTCGGGCAGAGTGACCTTTACGCTCATGGGGGGGACAAACTTTACTGGACCACACACCCAGAGTCAACCCGAGGGGGAGCTCCAAGCCTCATGCCTCGAAGCTCCCAGCTGGGCCTCAAGCTCCGAAGCTGCGAGCCAGAGGCTGCGAAGCTCCGGAGCTCCGGAGCTGCGGGCTCGAAGCTCGAAGCTCGGAGCCCAGCTGGGAGCTGGGAGCCGGAGGCTGGATGCTTTTGTCCCTTGATGGGTTGCGGCGGGCGGGTTAGGGTAGGCGCCCGATGGCTGATCCTAAAATCCTCCGCGGCATCTACAAGGACGGCCCCGTCGTGGCGTCGGCGGTGATCGAGCCCGACGGGAGCGCGCGCCTCATGGTGAAGGGCGCCGAGCCCCTCTTGGCCGGCGATCCCGCCTTCCTCGAACGCCTCAAGAAGATCGCGTCCGAGTGCCGGGGAAAGCTCGAAGGGGCGCAGAAGGTGCAGATCCAAGCCATCCTCGATCGCGCCGCCCTCGCCGAGCAGGTCAACATCAAGCCGGAAGACCTGGCGGAAATGAAGGTCGAGAAGGTCGTCCTGCTCGACGCGGCGTGCGGCCTCCCGGTCCGGGTCTGCGACGAGGACCCCGCCCCCGTGTCGCTTTCGTACGAGAGCCTGCGGGCGGATCTGACCGGAAGCATCCCCGACCAGCCGGGGTTGGTGGACGTCCCCACCCGCTACACGCGAAAGCTCCACCGCGACCTGACCGACGACGAGAAGAAGGTCTACGAGATGGCGGTGCAACGCGCCGGCCGCGGACTCATGAAGCTCGTCATCGTGGAAGACGGCGATCTCAAACTCGCCGTGGCGCTCAAGGATCTCCCACCGGCGCGCGCGCGCAGCGTGATCCTGCCGTTGTCCGAGCTGGGGAAAGAAGTCAAGGACGGACTCAGCGTCGAACAACTCGCGAACAAACTCGAGATCGTCCGAGCAGGCTAGTTCTAAGTAGAAAGTAATAAGTACTAAGTCAGAAAGAACGGCCCCCTTCCAATCGACTTGGATACCGCGACAATCAATCCCCAGAGCATTTTCCGCACCTCGTCCAGCAGCCCATCGATTCGCTGAAACTCCGCGAGGGGAACGTAGGCAAGGTCCTTCGCGACCAGAAGCTGGGTATGAAGTTCGCAGGCGGAAGAGATCGCGTACTTCAGGAACCTCAGGAAGTC
>DASTON010000190.1:0-3997 GCA_035762525.1 Planctomycetota bacterium
CGGTTCCTGTCCGACGCGCTCGACGGGCTCGTGCGCGGCGGACTCGAGGAGATGCGGGAGAAGCGGCGCAAGGCCCTCGAGAAGAAGCAGGCGGAGGACGCGGCGCGCGCCAGGGAGCTGGAGGCCCAGATCCAGGAGACCTCCGCCCAGCGGCGCGAGGAGGTGGTGGACGAGGCCGCGGCGCAGGCCGAAGATTCGGACGCCCCCGTCCCGATCGTCATCGTGCCGCCCGCCGAGGAGATTGCGATCCTGGAGGAGCTGGGCACGCAGCTCGACGCGCTCAACCTCGCGGCCGTCGCGCGCGAGATCTTTCCCGACCTCAAGACGAAAGCCCAGCCCTGGGAAGTGGGCCGCGCCATCTACCTCCACGAGAAGGAGGCGCGCGAGTTCCTGCTCCAGGGCGCCCGGCTCAAGGACCACGAGCGGGCGACGATGCTCGCGCCCGCGTGGGACGCGATGCAGCGGCTCATCGAGAACAGCAAGCCCGACTGGGCGCGCCACGCGGACGAGGTGAAGTCGCTCGTCGACGAGTATTTCGCGGCGCACCCGCCCGTCAACAGCGGGGCCGACCCCACCGTCATGTTCGAAGTGCTCCTGATGCGGGACGACCACGTGCGCGAACTGCTCGTCCTGCTCGGCGCGGACCGGCCCGCCGCGCTGGAGACGATCGGCGCCCTCCGGTCCAAGCTCGATCAGCTCCTCGAATTCGAAGCCGGACGCAAGGAATAGATGCTGCAGTCCTGCGGTACCGTCGGAAGTCTGAAGTCTTCAGTCTGAAGTCAGAGAAAAGTACGGGGTTATGATCGCTTCCCTTGTGGCTCTTGGCTTCCTCCTGCAAGAGCCTCCAAAAGTCAACCAGCGGGCCATCGACTACGCCGTCGAGCGGGGCGGCGCGTTCCTCGTCGCCGAGCTGGCCCGGCCCATCGACGGGAAGTTCGCCGAGAAGATCAAGTTCGGGCGCGACGAGCTGATGCTGTACGCGCTGGCCCACGTCGGCGTCGACTACTCCCACCACCGCGCGTACGGGGCGGCGCTCGAGGAGATCTCCACCCAGCAGCTGCGGAACACCTACCAGGCCTCGCTCACCGCGCTCGCCCTCGAGGCCATCGACAAGGTGAAGTACCACTGGCGGCTCGCGCAGTGCGCGCAGTTCCTCGTGGACAACCAGTGCGAGAACGGCCAGTGGAGCTACGGCCAGCCGATCGCGATGCCCGACAACCTCCCGAAGGGGCCGCCCAAGGACGGCGGCGGGGGGACGGTGGCGGCGATCAAGATCACGAGGCGCGGCAAGGGGCCCAAGCGGGGCGACAACTCGAATGCCCAGTACGCGGCGCTGGGCCTGCGCGCCTGCGCCTCCGCCGGAATCCTGATCCCCGAGGACGTCTATTCGAGCGCCGCGAAATGGTGGGAGAAGAACCAGGGGAAGGACGGCGGGTGGGGCTACAGCGACCAGGGCCAGGTGGGCGACCCGTCCCACGGCTCCATGACCGCGGGCGGCGTCTCCTCGCTGATCATCCTGCGCAACCTGCTGCGCCAGGACACGGCCGGCTTCGCCGGGATCAAGAAGGCGCTCGCGTGGATGGGCGACAACTTCACGATCACCGAGAATCCGAACTACGAGCGGACGTACCAGTGGCACCACTACTGGCTCTACGCGATCGAGCGCGCGGGCATCCTCGGCGGCACGGAGAAACTCGGGGCCCACTGGTGGTACTCCGAGGGCGTGGAACACCTGATCAAGGCCCAGGACCAGAAGTACGGATCCTGGCTGTCGGAGCACCAGGGGATGGAATCCGTCGGGGGCGCCGCGGCCGATACGGCGTTCGCCATCCTGTTCCTGCGACGGGCGACGAAGCCGCTGGTGAAGGTGGTCACCGGCAAATAGCCCCGCATCACGCATCACGCATTACGGCGATCGATCTACAGACTTGAACCTTGTTTGAGGATTCCGTGATGCGTCATGCGTGATGCGATCGACTATACCCTGATCGTCTCTCCGGCAATCACCTCGTGCTCCGTCTCCTCGGTCCAGAAGTGGAGGGCGTGGAAGAGCGCGAAGGAGGCGAGGCCCAGGATGATGGATCCGAGGAAGATCTCCTGGCGGTGCAGGAAATAGAACACGGAATTCAGCCCGATCGAGGCGCCCGCCGCGGAGAAAATGAGCGCGCCAGTGGAGACCTTCGACTTGCCGCCGCGGGAAATGAACAAGGCGGTCGTGCCGCCCCAGACCGCCTGGAGCGCGATGACGGTGATGAACTCCACCCAGTACGTCCGCCCGAGCGCGTAGCCGGACATCGAGAGGGCCGATTCGATGGCGAAGGCCGCGCCGAATCCGGCGCCGGCCGCGAGCCCGAGGAGCAGCAGCGCCCGGCGGACCAGCTTCCCCCGGCACATCACGAGCCACCCGGACTTGAGCAGCTCCGCCCCGGCGCCCCCGAGCACGGCGGCCATCAGGAGCCGGGCGATGGAATCGTCCTCCGCGGGCCGCGGCAGGAGGAGATTCACCAGGAGTCCCAGCGAAAACCCGGAAAGCGCCATCACGAGGACGCCCAGCGCCATCGCGCGCCCTCCGAGCTTCGGCGTCGCGAACGAGAGCCAGATGAAGCCGAGGACGAGCGCGAGCCCCGCAAGGCCGTACGCGTACGGCAGCGGCGAGTCCTTGGGAATCGCGGCGCGCTCCGCGCGGCCGGTCGGGATCAGTTCCACCTTCTGCCGCAGCGTGCGCGCCGACGAGCCATCGACCTTGTAGTTGGTCAGCGTCTTGTCGACGCGCTTGCGGGGATCGTCCTTTTCGCTTTGGATCGTGACGAAGGCGGGAAGAAGGGCGAGGGCGAAAATCCACCGCGTCTTCCTACCCACCTGGGTGGTGCCGCGCTCCTCCTCCGCCTCGTCGCCGCGCGGGATCGGCACGGGGCGCGTGCAGCGCGGGCACGCGATGACGCGGCCGCGCATCTTCGGCGGCGCCTTGAGCGTCGTGCCGCACGAGCACAGGACGCGGATCGTCAGGTCGGCTTCCAGGGGCTGCTTGCACAAAGGGCAGACCGCGGTTGTGCCCTCGGCTTCAAACGAGGACTTGCAGGCTTCGCACCGGAAGGTTGGCATGCGGGAGGCGGTGAGGACACTACCAAAAGGAAGCGCCCCGTTTCCAGTACCCCGTTGCCGGCCCGAGGGAAATCGGAAACGCCCAGCTCCCAGTCCCCGGCCCCCTGCCTTGGGGCTTGCTCCGTTTCGACAATCGTCAATCGTTAATCGTCAATCGGTCCTCTTGAACGTAGAAGTTGAAGCCCCGCGCATGAATGACCATACTTTCGGTGTGAACATCGCCGGCGATCTCGGCGTCCTATCCTCGAAGCTGAAGGGCCTGAAAGAGCGGATGGCGCGGCTCGGGATCGACGCGAAGGACATCGAGGAGAAGTTCGTCCGCGGCGGGGGGAAGGGCGGGCAGAAGATCAACAAGACGGCGAACTGCGTCCAGCTGAAGTTCGCGGGCGAAGTCGTCCGCTGCCAGCGGGACCGGAAGCGCGCCGTGAACCGGTTCCTCGCGCTGCGCGAGCTCGTCGACCGCATTGAAATGAAACGCAGCCCCGCGACGTCGCGGCGGCTCGCGGACGTGAAGAAGCTCACGGATTCCAAGGCCCGCGCGGGACGGCGCGCGCGGGCTCGACACCGCTCCCAGGAAGCGGGGAGCGAAGAAGAGTAGTCAGTCATGAACGAACGCCGCCCCCCGACCCAGCGGGTCCCCGGACTGCAGGTCCGGCGCCCCGAGCCGCATCAACTTTACGTCTCCGGCCGGACTCGCTCCGGTCCGGGAGCGGGCGTGTGGATCGCGATCGGCCTCAGCGCCGTCGTCGGGCTCGCGGTCGCCGCCGTCGCGGTGGGCGGGAAGAAGCGGCCCTTCCCGGAGCCGGTCGTCACGGCTCCGCCGGACCGGACGCCGCCTCCCCCGGTCCCGTCGATCACCCCCGCAGGGTGGGAGACCTCTCCTTCGGCGCCGCCC
>DASTON010000191.1:0-9072 GCA_035762525.1 Planctomycetota bacterium
GGATCCGGACGTGGGGCGACATGAACGCGCGCATCCTCGGGACCGGAAGGCAGGCGACGGACAACGTGCCCATCAAGCTGAAAAGCGAGTCCGTCGTCGACGCCCTCTACCGGCTCACCCGCACGTGGTCCGAGATCGACATCGGATTCGGCGTCGCCACGATCCAGGGAGTCCGCGAAGGCGACATGCTCAACGTGAAACTCAGCATCGGCCAGGGGAAGAACGTCTTCGGCGCGGTCTCCCAGAGGGTCGAGGTCCCGAAGGAGGGGATGATCGGCGACCTCTTCCAGCCGTTCCCCGGGGGCGGGTCGCTTTTCGTGGGGAAGAAGTGGAAGATCCCGACGATGACCGCCGACGTCACGGGCGCGCGGCTGGGCTGGCTCTACGCCTCCGTGACCGACCGCGAGGAGATCCTCTGGCGCGACGAGAAGGTCCAGACGATGCGCGTGGAGATCCGGACGGAGCCGACGGAGGAAAAGCGCCCGACGCACATCTCGTGGTGCCGGAGCGACGGCGTCGCGGTGAAGCAGCAGTTCACGTTCCAATCGCTCGTCTACGATATCGTCTTCCTCTCCCGCGAGGCCCAGACGCGCGGCCAGTCGATCCGGTGGGGACTGGACCGCTTCGAGTCGCGCAAATGATCGGCATCCGCGGAGTCACCAAGGACTACGGCCGCAAGACGGCGGTCAACGATCTCACCCTCGACATCGCGCAGGGCGAGCTCTTCGCGTTCCTGGGCCCCAACGGGGCGGGCAAGACGACGACGATCAAGATGATCGCCGGCCTCCTGCGCCCGACGCGCGGAGCGATCACGGTCTGCGGCTTCGACGTCCAGCGCGATTACATCGAGGCCAAGCGGCGGATGGCGTACGTCCCCGACCAGCCCTACCTGTACGACAAGCTCTCCGGATTCGAGTTCCTCGAGTTCATCGGCGAGATGTACGGGCTGGGCCGCGACGAGCGGCGGAAGGAGATCGAGCGCCTCTCCGAGCTCTTCGACATGGACGGCTACCTGGACCTGCTGACGGAATCCTACTCGCACGGGATGAAGCAGCGGGTCGTCCTCGCCGGGACGCTCCTCCACAAGCCGAAAGTGATGGTGGTCGACGAGCCGCTCGTGGGGCTCGACCCCCACACCGCGAGGCTGGTGAAGAACATCTTCCGGGACCAGGCGCGCGCGGGCACCACGATCTTCATGTCGACGCACGTCATCTCGATCGCCGAGGACGTCGCGGACCGCGTGGGGATCATCCTGGAGGGGAGGGTCGTCGCCCTGGGCACGGTCGCGGAGTTGCGGAGGCAGGCGAACCATGACGGCAAACTGGAAGACGTCTTCTTCAAGATCACGGAGGGACAGAGCAATGGGGGTCAATAAGGACGATTGACGATTGATGATTGACGATTGAAAGAAACCGGGAATCGTCAATCGCAAATCGTCAATCTGCCAGGTTGTCGGAACATGCGATCTGATCTGGCTGTTCTCGGTGCGCGCCGGCGCCTCGAGCTGGGCAACCGGCTCCGCGAGATGTTCGAGCGGTCGCGGTTCAAGATCCTCGTCATCGGCTCGTTCTCCATCCTGTTCTGGCTGAGCCTCTACTCCCTTTCGCTCAAGGGAATGCAGCAGGTGCAGTTCATGACCCGCCAGCATTCGACCGAGCTCATCGGCAGCATGTTCCACGTCTTCTTTCTCGCGCTCGGCATCATGCTCCTCTTCTCGAACGCCATCATCACGTACACCTCGCTCTTCAAGTCGAAGGAGACCGCCTTCCTGTCTTCCCTTCCGGTGCGCGCGGAGTCGATCTTCCTCTACCGGCTCGGCGAGTCGATCGCCTTCAGCTCCTGGGCGTTCGTCTTTCTCGCGACGCCGCTCACCGCCGCGTACGGGGCGCACCTGGGGCTGCCGTGGACGTTCAATCTCCCCGTCCTCGCCTTCTACCTCGTGTTCCTGTTCGTGCCCGCCGCGCTCGGCTCGCTCGTGTCGATGATCGTGACGGTGACGGTCCCTCGGTCGCGCAAGGGGCTGGTGATCGCGGGGGCGGCGGTCATCGTGGGGGGCGTCGTCTACCTGGGATTCCGCGTCGTCGGCCTGCCCGGCGGCTACAACCAGGACCTTCGCATCGCGTCGGAGGTCTTCGACAGCATCAAGTTCAGCGAGAACCCGCTCCTGCCGAGCGCGTGGCTCGCCAAGGGGATCGGGCACCTCCGCGAGGGGCGGACGGACCGCGCCCTCTTTTTTCTCGGGCTCATCGCCGCGAACGCCCTCTTCCTGACCGCCCTGGCGCACTCCGCGGCGGGGGGGCTGATGCGGCGGGGGTGGTTCGTCTCGCAGGATCTCCCGAGCCGGAAGCGTCGGGGCGCGCGCGCGGGGGTCGACCTCTTCTTCGGCCGGCTGCTGTTCTTCATGAGCCGGCGCGTGAAGCAGATCGTGATCAAGGACGCGAAGTCCTTCGTGCGCGACCCCGTGCAGTGGTCGCAGTTCCTCATCTTTTTCGGGCTGCTCGGGATCTACTTCTCGAGCCTGAGGTCGTTCGCGTACGAGGAGCGCGACGTCGTCTTCCGGAACCTCATCGGCCAGATGAACCTGCTGGCGACGGCGCTCACGCTGGCGACGTTTTCGAGCCGGTTCATCTTCCCGCAGCTCTCGCTGGAGGGGAGGCGGTTCTGGGTCGTCGGCATGATGCCGATGCCGCGCGAGGAGATCCTGTTCGGCAAGCTGGCCTTCTCGTTCGCGGCGTCGCTCCTGATCAGCGAGTTCCTGATCGGGCTCTCCAGCTTCATGCTGAAGGTCCCCGTCAGCATGGCGGCCCTCCACGCCGTGGCCCTCTTCGGGATCTGCCTGGGCCTGTCGGGGCTGTCGGTGGGCCTCGGGACGCTCTATCCGAATTTCGCGGAGGACAACCCGTCCAAGATCGTGGCCGGATTCGGGGGGACGCTCAACCTCGTGCTGAGCCTCGGCTTCGTCATCGCCGTGATGGCCGTGCAGGCCGTGCCCGGCTTTGTCCTGTTGCGCGAGGGCGGCGCGGCGTCGCCGGACGCGTCGTCCTGGGTGGTGGGGACGATGGCGGCCATCCTCGCGCTGAGCCTGGCGGCCTGCCTTATCCCGATGGCCCTGGCGTTGAAGGCTATTAGGAAACTGGAAATCTAGGGCGAGGTTGGGTGGTCCACTGAGAGATTTGCGATTGACGATTAACGATTAAGGCGGGTTTCGGCAATCGTCAATCGTTAATCGTCAATCGCTGGTAGAAGCGATCCGGCCGCGTGAGGCAATCTCTTCTACTTGATCTGCTTCAGCGCGTCGTCGGCCGCCGTGCCCGCTTCCGTCCCCTTCATTTCCTTGGCGATCTTCTGGAGGAGCGGCTTGACTTCCTTCTGCTGCGGAGAGTCCTTCGCCGCTTTTTCGTACTGCTTCAGCGCCCGGCTGACGACGTTGACCATCTGCTTGATGAACCCCTCGTAGCGTTCCTTGCCGCGCGCCGCGAACTTCTCGAACTTGCAGTCCATGACCTTCTTGAAGCAGGCGAGGGCGAGCTTGTATTCGGTCTTGACCTGCGCCTCGTCCCCGTCCTGGAGCAGCTTCTTGATCTCCTCCCAGTCCCGCTTCGACATGTGGGCGCCGGAGATGCGGTCGAGGGCGCGCTCGAGGTCCTTGATGAGACCGGGGGCGGTCTGGACGCCGCTGCCGTTCGGGCCGGTGAACTTGAAGAGCTCCGTCCCGTTGGGCCGGCACCAGATCTGCATCGGGATGTCGAAACTCCCCGATTTCGTGTCGACGAAATTCGCGATGACGTTCTGGCAGCGGGTGTGGACGTCGCAGGTGATCCCGTCGTAAGCCCGGCAGAAGGGCGTCTTCACCTTGCCCACCATGACTTCGCGGACGCCGTGCTTCGTGTCGGGATTGGAGACCACGCAGACCACTCGCCGGGAGGCCGCGATGAATGAGCCGTCGCGGAACGCGCTCTCCATCTGCTTGCATCCCGGGTTCTCGTCCTGCTGGACCGTGAAGAAGATGGGGACGTTGCGCTCCTCCGCCTCGATCTTGGCCTCCTCCCAGGAGCTGGCCCAGATGACCCCGGCGTCCTTCGCCTGGGGAGTGGGGGCCGCGGCCGGGAGGGCCGCCAGCGTCGCCGCCAGCGCCAGTGCGCGCATGCTCATGGTCCGCCTCCGATCCCGTTCTATTTCCGTTCGCCGTTCTTCTTCAAGAGTTCCGCGGCTTCGCGGCCGCAGTCGAGCGCGGCGAATTCCTCCGCCACCAGCTTCAAGAGCTCCCGCGCCTGGTCCGTCCGGCCCGACTCGAGCGCCGAGCGGCCCCGGGCCAGCAGGCCCTGGCCCGTGCGGGTCGCGCCCGCGAGCCCGGTTTCCGCGGCCTTCCGCAGCGGCTCGATGTCGCCCTTGGAGGCCGCGGTGAATCCCTCGATCGCCGCCTTGTACCTGCCGTCGCCCAGCGCCGCCTCGGCGGCCTCCAGCGGCACGGCCTGGCGGTCGTAGTCCGACTTGCCGACGCGCTTTCCGGGGACCAGGCCCAGGGCCTCCTTCAGGTCCTCCAGGAAGCGATCCGGCTGGCGGTACCCGGACTTGCGGAACAACTCCTTGCCCGAGGCGTCGCACCAGAGGCTCACCGGCGCGGCGAACCGCCCCTTGATGTACTTCATCCCGACTTCCGAGGTGCGGACGTGGTCCTCGCACTTCAGGTTCGGATAGATCGTGCAGCGGCGCACCTTGACGCCGTTCTCGACCACCTCGACCGACTTGTGGTCGTTGTCGACGTGCGAGGCGACCGCGACGATGTCCGAGGCGGCCGAGATGACCGAATCGTTCGGGAGGGTTGATGACTCCATCAACCGGCAGGCGTGTCAGCCCTCGCCGATCGACACGAGGATGTAGATCGGCACGTTGCGGATCTTGGCCTCGCGGAGGGCGCCGTCCCACGTGCGGCTCCAGAGGATCGACTTGGAGGCCGCCGGGGCGGGGGACTGCTGCTGCGCCCCGGTCAGGAGGCCCCAACCGGCGAGGGCCAGGACGGCAAACCGGAGCCTCGTCATGAACCTTCCCATTTACTTGAGTTTCTTCAACAGATTGGACGCCCGGGTGGCCACTTCAAGCGGCGAATACTTTTGCACGATGGCCTTGAGCGACTCCCGCGCCTTGGCCGGGTGGGTCGCCGCCTCCTGTTCCGCGGCCGTCAAGTGCGTCAGGCCTTCATCGTTGATCTCGTTCAGCATCTCATTCGCCATGGCCGCGAGCCGCACGCCCGGATTCTTGGCGGCCTTCAGCAGGACATCGATGGCCTTGCGGGTCTCGACCTTCTCCTTCCACCGCTTCGCGAGCTCCATCTGCTCCATGAAGGAATCGTAGTCCGGCTTCCAGATCATCTGGCCGTCGATCTTGCCGACGGCCTCCTCCACGATCTTTACGTAGCCCTCGGCCCCGGGATTCCCGACGGCCTTCGACGGGCGCTTTCCCTTCATGGTCCAGTAGTTCACGAACACCTGGCCGTTCGCCGACGGGAATCCGTTCAAAAACGCATAGTCGGCGATGTTGAAGTGCTCCTCGCACGTCATGGCCGGGACGATGGGACAGCGCTTCTCTTTCTTGCCGTTGACCACCACCGACGTCGACCCGTGCTTCTGGTCGAGGATCCCGACGACGTTGACGACCTTGAGCGACGCCTCGATCGCCGTCTTCCCGCGGTGCACGCTGCCCAGCGCGCCGATGCATTCCCCTCAGGTCGCCAGGGCGGTCGTGAACAGGATCGGCACGTTCCGGATCGTGGCTTCCTTGATCGCCTCGTCCCAGGAGCGCGCCACCAGGATCGCGGGCGGCAGCTGGAAGCCCTTCGGGGTCTCCTGGGCGACCCCGGCGGGGGCGGCGAAGGCCGCGATCAGGGCGGCCAGCGCCAGTCGGCGGACGACGGTCATCTCAGCGTCCTTTCTCGGCCATCAGTTTCAGCACTTCGGCGGCCTTCTTCGCGCACGCGAACGGCGCGTATTCGTCGGCCAGCTTCTTCAGTTCCTTCTTCGCCTGCTCCTCGCCGTTCTGGGACTCCATCGTCAGGAGCGCCGCGTCGTAGCGGGCGTTGCCGCTCGCCTCGAGCGCCTCGAGCTCCTTGGTCCCGAGCGGGCGCAGCAGTTCATTCTTGTGATTCGTCAACTTGGTGAACACGTCGATCGCCTTCTTGATTTCGTCCTTCTTCACGAGGGCGGCGCCCTGGGCGACCTGCGCCTTCGCGGCATCGTAGTCCCCCTTCGAGACGTGGGTCCCCGGGACTTTCGCGAGGGCCGTCTCGAAGTCCTTCAGCAGCTCCACCTGCGACCCCCAGTTCCGGAAGAGCTCCTCTCCGGCGGGCGAGAAGTACAGGTGGTGCGGCATGTTGAAGGTCTTGTTCTTGAAGAGCGGGGGGGTCCGATCCTTGAAGACCTCGACGTGGTCTTCGCAGACGATGCCGTCGTAGATCTTGCACACCTTGATCTTTTCGGTTCCCTGCTTGATCGTCTTCTCGCCGTGCGTCGTTTCCCAGCTGTTCTGCTTCCCGGTGCCGGCATGGCCGGTGACCAGGACCATGTTCTTGGAGGCCGCAATCACCGCCGCATTTAGATACGCTCCGCGTTCTATGGCCGTGCAGTCCCCTCAACCATCCTTGTGGATCGTGAGGTAGATGGGCACGTTGCGGATCGTGGCCTCCGCCAGTGCATCCGTCCACGACTTGGCCCAGAGCAGCGAGGGCTTGGCCGGCTTCTCCTGCGGGGGTGCCGCCGACAGGCACAAGAGCGCGGTCAGGGCGGCGATGGCGCCTTTCATGGGCAAATCCCCTTCGAGTAGACCGACAGACAGGACCTTATTCTATACAACGACAGCGAAGGGGAGAATACCGATGACGATTGACGATTAACGATTGACGATTAGCGGACGGGCCCGCCGGCGCCTGCTGTAATCGTCAATCTTCAATCGTCAATCGTGAGATTCCATTGATGCCACTGAAGTCTTGCTGCCCATGGCGCCTACTAGAAGTGATCCAATCCCGCTCGTGACCGCCCACGGGGCCACCAGGAACCATCCCACGTAGGGGACGCACGCCGCGGCGAAGAGGACGAGCCAGCCGAAGGCGAGATTTGACGCCCGCGATCCCTCGCGGCCCGAGATCCAGGCGATGCGCCGGCCCAGGTTCTCGGAGGCTGCCGCGAGACCGAAGAGGCCCAGCCCCGCGAAGACGCTGACGGAAAAGGCGGCCGCGGGAGGGAAAGAGCGGCCGGCCGAGGCGAGGCCGACGAGGCCGACAGTCAATCCCGCGCCCAGGCCGGTGGAGATCCACGGGCGATGCCGGAGGGCGCCGCTCGCCCGACCGATGAGCCCGGGCGTCGAGGACTGCAGGAGCACCAGGAGGCCGAGGAGAAGCGCGCCGGAGCCCGCCGCGGTGATCAGCAGGAATCCCATCCAGAAGAACGCGCTGCCGGTCTGATGAAAGGCGAGTTCAGGCGACATGATTCACTCCCAGCTCAAGAGGGACGGGATAAAGCGGGCCGTTTCGACGATCACCTTGGGGGCCTTGTTGAGTTCGTCCGGAAGCCGTCTCGCGAAGGCGCTGGACGCCGTCAGAACTCCGATGCCGCCCGCGAGCAGGAGGGCCGCGGCGACGCGCCAGAGTTCCCGCGACGGCCGGACAGGCGCGGCCTCGATAGCGCGTCTCCACAAGTCGGCGGGCGGCTCCAGGACCGGTTCCTGGCGGAGGCGACGGTCGACGAGCTGGAGCAGGCGCGCCTCGTTCAGGCAGGACGCGCACGACGCGGCGTGGCGGTCGAGCGCCTCCCGGGCGGGATCGCTGAGGTCGCCGAACACGTAGTCGTGGGCGAAGGGCTTCCACGCGTCGCAGTTCATCACGGACGAATACCCTCCCCGGCGCCGTCCGGTTTCAGAATCTGCAATTTCGATTTCAGGGCCTCCCGCGCCCGGTAAAGCCACGTCTTGACGGTCCCGGTGGGCACGTCCATCGCCTCCGCGATTTCGACGACCGAAAGGTCTCCGAAGTAGAAGTGCGTGATCGCGAGCCGCTGCTCATCGGGCAGGGCGAGAACGGCGTCCCGAAGATCCTCGGACGGCTCCTTCGGAGGGGCGGAGGCGGTGTCGTCCTCGAGCCTCTGGGGACGCCGGGCGCGGTGGGTCCGGCACCAGTTGAGGCAGGCGTTGGTGGTCAGGCGCCGGAACCACGGGAGGAACGGGAGCCGCGGGTCATAGGTCGCGAAATGGCGGTGGAGCCGGAGGAACACCTCCTGCGACATGTCCTCCGCGTCGGGCCGGTTCCGGGTCATGCGCCAGGCGACGTTGAACGCGAGGCCGGCGAGCGCCTCCACGAGCTTTCCGAAGGCGACGGCGTCACCGGACCGGGCGCGGAGGATCAGAGTCGGGGGAATCTCCGGGGCAGGGGACATCCACGATCAGTGTACCCGTGAAGCGCCGGCGGGGTTTCGCGCTTACTTCTTCTTGGCGGGAGCCGCTGCGGATTCCGACTTGGCCTCGAGCACCTTCGCGTGCTTGAGGAGGCGGTCGACGGCGGGCGAGGGGAGGGCGCCGACCGAGAGCCAGTGCTTGTAGCGGTCGAGGTCCAGCTTGAACTTCTTCTCGGGCTTCTCGTGGGGGAGGTAGAGGCCGAGCATCTCGAGGTACTTCCCGTCGCGGCGGGTGCGGGCGTCGAACACGGCGACGCGCCACTGGGCCAGGTTCTTGCGGCCCATGCGGGTCAGGCGAATGCGGACGGCCATCGAAAACGATCTCCTTGAAGAGGGGAGACTTTAGAGGAAGGAATGCCGGGAGTCAAGAGGACTCCGAGTCCAACGACCGGAGTCCGAAGTCCGGGAGTCCGAAGTACCGGTCCGGAGTCCGAAAATCCCGAAATCGATGCGGCTTGACGCAAGCGTCGCGCACAACGGGTGTGGTCGCGATCAAGCGATTCGAGGATATCGAAGCCTGGCAGGCAGCGCAGAGGATGTCGGATGCCTTTGATCGCCGGGCGGATTCGATCAAGTCAGGACGGCTACGGAAGCAAATGGAAGATTGTGGCGATTCCGCGATGGCCAACATCGT
>DASTON010000192.1:0-7314 GCA_035762525.1 Planctomycetota bacterium
GATGACCGTGGTGTTGTCGCGGTCGCTGATCACCCGTTGGGCCCGACCCAGGTCGTCGAGCTTGACGTTCTCCAGCCGCAGGCCCAGGTCCTCGGAGATGAACTTGCCGCCGGTGAGGACGGCGAGGTCCTCCATCATGGCCTTCCGGCGGTCGCCGTAGCCCGGCGCCTTCACGGCGCAGACGTGGAGCGTGCCCCGGAGCTTGTTCACGACCAGCGTCGCCAGGGCGTCGCCCTCCAGCTCCTCCGTGATGATGAGGAGGGGCTTGCCCGTCTTGGCGATCTTCTCGAGCAGCGGGATCAGGTCCTTCGCCGCCGTGATCTTCTTCTCGTGGATGAGGAGGTAGGCGTCCTTCAGGTTCGCCTTCATGTCCTCGGGCTCGGTCACGAAGTAGGGCGAGATGTAGCCCTTGTCGAACTGCATCCCCTCGACCCACTCGACGTTCGTGTCGAGGCCCTTGCTCTCCTCGACCGTGATGACCCCGTCCTTGCCCACCTTCTCCATGGCGTCGGAGAGCATCTTGCCGACGAGCTCGTTCCCGCCCGCGGCGATCGTGCCGACGTTGAGGATGTCCTCCTTGCCCTTGACCTGGCGGGACATCTTCTTGAGCTCCTCGACGATCGAGTCGACGGCCTTGTCGATGCCGCGCTTGATGGCGATCGGGTTGGCGCCGGCCGTCACGTTCTTGAGGCCTTCGTCGAAGATGGCCTCGGCGAGCACCGTGGCGGTCGTCGTGCCGTCGCCGGCGACGTCGTTGGTCTTGGAGGAGACCTCCTTGACCATCTGCGCGCCCATGTTCTCGTAAGGGTCCTTCAGCTCGATCTCCTTGGCGACCGTGACGCCGTCGGAGGAGACCGTCGGGGCGCCCCACTTCTTCTCGAGGAGCACGTTGCGGCCCCGGGGCCCGAGCGTGACCTTCACCGCGCGCGCGAGCTGCTTGACCCCGCGGCGGATCGCTTCCCGGGCTTCCTGTTCAAAGGCAATCTTTTTAGCGGCCATGTCTTTCTCCTATGTCTTGGTTCAGTTGTTCAACTCGGAGCATCCCGCATTCTGCATCCCGCATCCCGCTTTCCCTGGATGCCGGATGCCGGCTGCCGGATGCTATTTCTTGCCGTTCTCGATGACCGCCAGGATCTCGCTCTCGCTCAGGATGAGGAGTTCCTTGCCTTCGAGCTTGACCTCGCTGCCCGCGTAGCCGCCGAAGAGCACCTTGTCGCCCTTCTTGACCTCGAGCTTGCGAACGTCGCCGTTGTCGAGCACGCGGCCCGAGCCGACGGCCACGACCGTGCCCTGCTTGGGCTTGTCTTTCGCGGTGTCCGGAAGCACGATGCCGCCGGCCGTGCGTTCCTCCGCCTCGCTGCGCTCCACGACGACCTTGTCCCGAAGCGGTTTGAGCGATGCCATATCCGTCCTCCCAAGAATTGAAGTTTCAGACTTTTCAGCCGACCAGATTTAGCAAATGAAATGCCATGCAGGGGCCGACATCATAGCGGCAACAGGTTGTAAATCAAGACCTTAGATGAGGGTCAATCATGAGCTCTGGCTGAAAGTCAAACTGGCAGGTCAAAACTGACGATTTGGGATTGCCGATTGGCGACTGGCGGATTCTGAACCCCTAATCACAAATCCCAAATATCAAATCGTCCTTGCTACCTGCCGAACCCGGCGCGGAATCCGGCCTTGGGCTTCCACTTGATTTCGACCTGGATCGTGCCCTCTTTGGGCGCGTCCACGTCGATCGCCGCCTCCTCGCCGAGCAGGTGCCAGACCTTGATCCTGCGTCGACCCGCTTCGACCTTTTCGATCCGGAACCGGCCCTGGAGGTCCGTCACCGCATGCGCAGCGCGCCGCGTCACGACCAGGGAAGCCACCATCCAGGGGTGAATCGAGCACCGGAGGGCGAGTTTCTCGTCGAACGGAAAGTTCCTGGAGATGGCCTGCCCGCCGGAGAATCCCTCCTTGACGACGGGATTCAGCAGGCCCTCGATCGTGATGTTGTGCGCCATCGTGTCGCTGTTCTTGAAGACCACGGGCCCCGGGGGCGCCACGAGAATAGGGGGCGTGAAGAGGCACGCCTTCTGATCCACCACCGGCACGTCGCCGGACTTGAAGTCCGCCGACCGTCCGTCCGACTCGACGAAGGCCCCGGCGAGCCCTTTCGTCGCCCGATCCACCCGGTAGGCGCCGACGTCGAGCGGTCCCTGTCCGCAGTACTTTTCAAAACCGCGCACGGAACCGGTGAGCGGATCGAGGTCGTCGGAATCGACCACGACCACGCCTTCGACCACGCACCAGGACGGCGGGTCCGGGTTCGGCTGAGGCGGCGCCTGAGCTGGCGGCTGAGGGTTTGACTTCCCGCAGGACGCCGCCAGCAGCAGCAGCGCCAATCCCGTGATGCGTGATGCGAGATGCGTGATGCGTCCTACTTGTCTTTCTTCGGTTCTTCCTGGGGAGGAGGCGCCGGAGCAGGTTTGGTGCCGAACGGCGGCGCGTACTTCTTGAAGTTCATCATGAGATCCACGGCGGCCCTCAGGCCCTTCTCCTGGTCCGTCCCGCCTCCGAGCTCCTTGTAGTCCGCCGACGTCATGGGCGTGCCGGGATAGACGAGCGCCGGCGAGGCCAGCCACGGATAGAGCCATCTCGGCCTGAGGCGCTGTTCGACACCGGCGATCTCGGGCGCGAACTTGAAGGAGTCGGCCGGTCCGCCGGTCGGGGCGTTCCCGTTCCAGTAGTGGCAGAGCCCGCACGAGACGGCAAGGACCTGCTCCGCCTTCTTCAATTCCGCCTCGCGCCCGGCGAGATGCGCGGGGTCGCGCTCGGGGAAGCTCGTGAAGGGATGCGTCTCCTCGCTCGCGAGCCGGTCGCGCGCCCAGAAGTAGCGGACGAGCGCCGCCGCCTGCTCGTCGTTGAAATTGAAATTGGGCATCCGGATGTTGGGGTCCGGCGGACCCTTCCCGCCGGGGACGATCGGGTGAAGCGCGGGCCGGATCGGATGCGCCGCGGGGTCCTTCAGGAACTCGAAGAGCCACTGCTGTTGCGTCTTCACTCCCTGGGTCCGCAGCATCGGCGGATAGCGGGACGGGATCACCGACGGATCCTCCAGGTTCAGGAGCTCATTGTCGTCGGAGTCCTTCCAGTCCTCCACGTGGTCGGTTTTGTACTTCTTGATGTGCGCCAGGATGTCGCCGCCCTCCATCGGCTTCCAGCGGCGGACGGGACGGCGCGTCACGACCTCTTTCCCCTCGACCTGGCGCACGTCGATGTATTCCGCCTTCGAGCCCTCGACGCGCACGAACCGCGCGCCCGTGTTGATCGCCGGATTCACCTGCATCGTGCACCCGTCGGAGCACCAGCTGAACGAATAGAGCTGGGCGGGCCGCTCGGGCGTCGACGGGGGCAGACCCCAGCGCGCCATCAGGGACGCGGCCATCTCGTCGTCGATGATGCCGCTCTGCGCCCCCTCGACCCACTCGTACGACTTGAAGGTCTTCTTGCCGGCGCTCGTCGTCTCCTCGCGCTCGTACTCGAGCTCGAGCTTGTCGAGCGAGAACCGGTGGCACGCGCGGCAGTTGTTCTCGCGGATGAGCCGGAGCCCGCGGTTGATCGAGACTTCGTCCTCGCTCAGCACTTTCTTGGCCCGTCCGACGAGGTTGAGCGGGATGTCGTGGTTCGTGAAGGAGAGCACGAACGTCGTCAGGAGCCGGACCTCCTCGGCGTTGAGGTAGAAGTTCGGCATCTTGAGCAGCTCGTCCGGGGGCAGCGATCCCAGCTTCCCGCCGTCGAAGACGCGCGGGTCGAGCAGCTTGTTGCGGATCCAGACGTGGCGGAAGTCCTGGATCTTCACGACCTCGGGCGACGTGTTCTCCGGATCGACGTGCCGGTACGGCTTCTTGAAGATCGGGTGCTCGAAGTGGACGCCGTGGTGCTTCACGCCGTCGTAGTGCGTGTACCCGAACGCGAGCTGGTCGACCGCCTTGTTCCCCTCGGGCTGGCTGCCCGTCAGCTCGACGCCGATGCCTTCCGTGTTCGGCCAGTCGACCGCCAGCTCCTGGAGCGGCAGCCGCTTCAGGAGCGGATCCTCCTCCTTCGCCGGAGTGAGGGGATCGTCGTCCACTTCCCTGTTCATCTCGTGGCACGAGAAGCAGCCGTAGTTCTGGACCATCCGGCGGCCGAACCACAGGACCTTCTCGGCCTTCTTCGACTGCATCGCGGCCAGCGCGGACGTCGCGTCCACGTCGGGCATCTTGGAGCGGAGCTGTTCGTAGATGAGCGCGTCGAGGATCTTGTGGTCCGCGTCGTCGAAGGCGGGCATCCCGGGCCGCTTGTCGAAATCGCCTTCCTTCTTCAGCGTCAGGAGCCACGCCGTGACGTCGTGGAGGTCCTGCTCGACGAGCGGGAACGCTCCCATGCGGGAGTCTTTGAAGTAATGCTTGGGGTTCTTGACCCAATTGTAGATCCACGTACGGGCGCGCTCGGTGTCGGAGCCGAACTTGCTGGCGATCCCCGAGAGATTGGGCCCGAACTCTTTCAGGATCCAGCTCTCCCCCGTCGGCGCGCGCCACTCGTCGTCGGGGTTCCGCAGGTCCTTGCGCTTGGCGTACTCCGAGTCCGGCGTGTACGTGTGGCACGCCCGGCAGCCGACCTGCTCGAAGAGCGCGAGCCCCCGCTTCGCGTCGCCCGGCTGCGGAGGCGCGGGGATCGGCTGATAGTTGCGCGTCGAGGACGCCTCGAAGAAGAACTTGATCATCGCGCCCGCTTGGATCCGCTCGAACCGCTCCGGCCCGACGTCCGCGCCGTTGACCTTGAGGGTGCGCGCGTTCGACTGGCCGAAGAAGTGCGGCATGCGGGTGGAGATGCGGAAGGACTTCGGCGACATCACCCACCTCACCGCCCAGTCCGGGTCGACCTTGTCCTTGATGTGGGTCAGCGGCGGGCCCGGCCGGCGGAACCGCCGGTTGGGATCGAGCTTCGGATTCAGTTTCTGGTCGGTGTCCTTCGGAAGGACCAGGTACGTGTCGGTCCGGTGGCAGGCGTAGCACCCCGACCGCTCGTAGATCTGCATGCCCTTGACGTAGTCGTCGCCCGCGGGAAGCCCGACTTCCCGCTGCTGCATCGCGGTTCCGCGCATCGGATCGTCGCCGCCTGAAACCTCGACCTCGGCGCTGTGGCACTTGCGGCACGAGGCGTAGACGTGGCGCTTCGGGAGCATCGGCGCGTCCCACAGGTGGCGGTAGTGATAGTGGTGGCGCCGCTCCCAGTCCTTCCGCTGCGCCGGGGTGTCGGGCATGTGGACGACGCGCGAGAACTCCGTGTCGCGCCCGTCGCCCTCGTGGCACGACGTGCATCCCACCTTGTCGAGCGCGTGGGGCGAGCCCGGGCCCGCGAAGAGCTCGAGGCGCGGGTGGGCCATGAGCGTTTTCGTGTATTTCACGACCTCGTCCGAGCCCCAGGCGCCGTGCTTCGTCGTGACGATCATGCCGTCTTTTTCGGAGACGCAGACGTCGCAGGTTTCCGGGGCCGCTTTGCCGCGGGCGTGCGCGACGAACTTGCGGAGGTTCTCGTTCGTGAAGACCCAGCGGTCCTCCTCCTGCTCGCGGTCCGGGAAGTGCTCGGCTTCGTAATTCGGATTGTCGATCCCGCGGTGGCACGTGTGGCAGCGGTCGATCTTCTCCACCTTCGCGAAGTTGAGGTCCTCGAGCACCGTCGGGACGATCTGCTGCTGGATCTTGATCGAGGGGTCGAAGAAGTCGAGCATCGGCGCGTTCCGGATCGCGTTGGCGATCTGCGGCTTCTCGCGGTTCAGCCGCAGCATCAGGTCGTCGCGGTCCTTCAGGATCTTCGTCTTTTCCGCCTTGAGGGCGGTGAGCGCCGCTTTCGCGCCGAGGATCCGGTCGTCGATCAGCGACATCTTCTTGTCGACCTCGTCGAACGCCGCTTTCGACTTCCGGGTCTTCTCCTGGATCTCGTTCCAGCGCTCGAGGGCGTGCTCGTAGTGCTTCTCGAGCGTCTTCAGGCGCGGGTCGCCGTCCTGGCGCGCCTTCTGGAGGTGGTGGTCGGCCTCCTCGTACTGGAAGCGGCGGGTCATGAACTCCGACTTGTCGAAGTTCATGACCTGCATCTTCAGCTGATATTCGCCCAGGAGCGCCAGCCGCTCGCGGGCGAGCTCGGCCGGCTTGACCTTCTCCTGCTTCTTCTCCTTCACGCCCGTCGTGGGGTCGAGGACCAGGATCTGGATCTCCATCTCGGTGTCGGGGTTCTCGAGCTTTTCGTCCTCGCGCGCGATCTTGAGATCGATCTGCGCCTGCCGGTCCGCGTGTTTCTTGAGCTCGCCCCGGACCTCGGCGATCTCGAACTGGAGCTTCGTCAGCTCCATGCTGGAGAAGGTGGACTGGTATTCCTTCCAGTGGCGGTTCTTGGCGGGCGTGACGCCCCAGTAGTCGTCGACGAACATGAGCACGAGGGAGAAGAGCAGGAAGAACGAGGAGAAGAACATGAGCCGGTGCATGTTCTTCTGGTTGTAGAAATACTCCGCCTGATCGTCGGGCGTCCGCTTCGAACGACCCACGTTCTTCTGGGCTTGAGCCTGCTGCGGCAGCACCGCAGGCGGCGCTTTCAGCTCAACTTTCGGTGTTTCAGCCATTCGTGATTCTTGATTCTTGATTCTTCAAATGTTGAAGAAGTACTCGGGGATGAAAACGATGTATTTGAGGTTGATCGTCCACCTCAACAGCATCTTCACGACCATGCCCGCCATGACGATGAGGTGCATCATCACGAGGTTGTAGCGGAGGAATCCGAGCTCCTTGTACATCTTGCGCGCCACCGTGAAGGCCAGGAGGGGCGGCAGGACGAGGAAGTAGCCGAGGATCAGGACAATCCCGGGCGCCTCGCGCAGGAGGAAATTCTCGGGCAGGCCGGTGCCGAGCCAGCGGATCCAGAAGTACTCCGACAGGTTGACGTTCGACAGCGTCTCCAGCTTGTGGACGTCCCAGGTCTCGTAGAAGTGGAAGAAGTTCCAGTTCGGGCCGCGCAGCGCCGTGCCCATGATGATGAGCAAGACCCACAGGACGAGGAAGCCGTAGAGAAATGTCCCGATGGCGAAGGGCCGCTCTTTCAAGGTGTAGTAGCCGAGGCCCTTCGGGTTCTTGTCGCAGTACGGAACGAGGATCAGGCCCGAGATGATCATGCTGGGCAGGACCACGCCGGCGATCCAGGGGTCGAAGTAAACGAGCATTTCCTGCAGGCCGAGGAAGTACCACGGCGCCTTGGACGGGTTGGGGGTCCGGCCCAGGTTGGCGGGCTCTTCGAGCGGCG
>DASTON010000193.1:0-5270 GCA_035762525.1 Planctomycetota bacterium
GGACGGCCAGCTCCTCGACGTCCCGGGGATCATCACGTTCCTCAACCCGCTCGAGTCGCGCGGAAAATTCACGGCCATGAAGGCGTTCTTCGACATCTACGACGCCAAGTGCAAGATCAAGGAGTTCGTCTTCCTGGGCAAGGAGGGAAGCGGGAGCATCGTCGGAAAGGGCGATTTCTGGTTCACGGGGAAGTTCAAGATCAAGGTGAGCACGGTGACGGGTTCGTTCCTGGGCATCCCCATTTGGATCGCGAACATCCCCGGAGCGATTTTCGACCTGCTGAAATCACCGCTCAAGCTGACCGTCGAGGGCGACCTCAAGAACGCGAAGATCTTCGAGGAATGAAGACGGGGAGAGAGTCCCAAGTCCCACGTCCGAGGGCCGAGGGCCGACGTCGAAGAGGCCGAGGTCCCCCCCAGAGAGTCGTGGAGAATCGAGCCTGTGCTCAGTGATTCGCAGAAGTTGGCGCTTACAGAAAAGGTGGTCCGTCTCACCCGGAAGAAGAAGCCGGAGGACTATCCGAAAGTCCTCGCACCGCTTTTGAATCACCCGAAGACTGGATAGGAGGCTGCCTCGGTCGTCTGGGGGGTCTTTCACCGGCCGGAGCTGGCCCGGAAGCCCGTCGAAGCAGCTCTGAAACCGTACGACAAAGGGGGACACCCGGAAGAGGCGTGCGACCTCGTCGCGGACATGTGCGAGCGGGGAAGCTTCTACCTGCCTGCAGTGGAAGCGCTCATCGCCTCGACGGACGACTACGACACACTGTGGGGGGCGGCCTGCGCTCTTGAGGCAATGCGCGCCGAAGCGGCTCCGGCCCTGAACACGATCTTGAAGCTGCCGGCGCATGAGAGCGGCCGGGTCGCCGGCGCCGCCGCCAGCGCCATCGGCCACATCGGCGTCCGGGCGCTTCCGCACCTCATCGGTATCCTGAAGAACGGCACGCCCCGGTCGAAGGAGTTTGCGTGCGATGCCCTGGGCCGCTTGGGACCCAAGGCCAAGAAGGCGCTACCGCTGCTGGCGCGGTTGAGAGAAGATCCTGCTTGCGAGGGCGACTTTCGCGCCTGGCAAATCTTGGCGGCGGCAGAGATCTCGCTGGACAAGAAGCTAGCCCCGGCGCTCCTGGTCATGAGCGACGGGAAGGACATCGACCTCCCTATCCGCGCCAAGACGGCATTGGAACAAATGGACTTGTCGCGCGATGAGACGGTTAATGCGGTGCAACGCGAGCTGGCGGACATAGGAGACTCGGACCCCGAGATGGCGGCGGCTCTCCTGAAGGTGCTGAGGCGCTTTCGGCGTTAGCGTTTCGAGTTCAAGGTCACCCCCCGTCCTGCCGATGAAACCTGTGATGTCCGAGACAGCGCATCTCTGCCGCCATTGCGGGACGGGCGGGTTCTGGAGCGGGGTGGGCCGCTTCTTCCGGAAACTCGCGCGCCCCTCCCGGAATGAAGACCGCCTCCAGTACATCGCCATCGACGAGATCCAGGACAACCCCTACCAGCCGCGCGAATACGTCGTCGAGGCGCCCCACGCGACCCTGCGGGCGTCGATCGAGAAATACGGCGTCATCGTCCCGATCATCGTGAACCGCGACCACGGCCGGTACGTCCTCATCGCGGGCCAGCGCCGGCTCATGGCCGCGCGCGACCTCGGGATGAAGATGATCCCCGCCATCGTGCGGACGATCGGGACGCGCGAGATGATGCAGGTCGCGACCTTGGAAAATCTCCACCGCGAGAGCCTGAACCCGATCGATCTCGTCCTGATGATCGACCGGCTCCGTCCGCGGTGCCCGGGGGTGAGCGAGGCCGACCTCGCCGCCACGATGGGATTGAAGCCCGAAGAGGTCGCCCGCGGCCGGGCGCTCCTCAAGCTGCCGGTGCCCGTGCAGGAGGCGCTGCGAGCCGGGATGATCACGGAAGTCCAGGCGGAGATCATCGCGGAAATCGAGGACGCGAACGTCCAGCTCGAAGTAGTCGAAATGGTCTACAACGCCGGCGCCGAGATGGGCGACGAAGACCTCCGCGGCGTGGTCGACCGGATCATCCGCAAGGAACCTTCCTACGTCACGACCGACGGCAGCCCGCACTTCCACGCGGCCCACTGCCCCTACGCGATCGGCATCCCCGACGACCGGCGGGAGAAGTTCTACACGAAACGCGAAGCCGGGCGGCGGGGGAAAGTCGCCTGCATGCAGTGCCTGTAGACTTCAGACTTCAGACTTCAGACTGCAGAAGTCATCAGTCATCAGTCATCAGTCATCGGCGAGTAGCACATTCAGATCGGAGTTCTAAGTTCTAGGTTCAGGGTTCGTTCGTAGTTCCTGGTTCAGTTCTTTGTTCGGAACCCGGAACTCGGAACTCCGAACACGGATCCGTCACATGCGAACACCCCTGCTAAGATAAGTCCATGGATCCCAGGCCCGCGATCACCAATCTCTCCCTCGCCGAATTCGAGGCGCTCCTCGAGAACCTCGGACTCGCGAGATGGCGCGCCAAGCCGATCCTGCAGTGGATCCACCGCCGCCGCGCCGATTCGTTCGAGGCGATGACCGATCTCTCGAAGGAGGATCGGGCCCTGCTCGCGGAGAAGTTCCGAATCTTCACGTCGACGATCCGGGAGCGACACGAAAGCCCGGATGGAACCGAGAAGCTGCTGATCGCGCTCGAGGACGGCAACCTCATCGAGACGGTGCTCATCCGGGAGGGAGACCGCAAGACCGTGTGCGTCTCCACCCAGGTCGGATGCCCGGTCAAGTGCGTGTTCTGCGCCAGCGGCCTCGACGGGCTCGTACGGAATCTCGTCGTGGGCGAAATCGTGGAGCAGGTCCTGCACGTCGCCCGGCTCCTGGGCGCCGAAGAGCGCATCGACAGCCTCGTCCTAATGGGAATCGGCGAGCCGCTGCTCAACTACGGCAACGTCGTGCGCGCGCTGAAGGCGTGGAAGGCCCCGTGGGGGGCGGGCATCGGCTACAACCGCGTGACGCTGTCCACGGTCGGGATCCTCGACAAGGTGGAGAAGCTGGTCCAGGACGGGGTGACGCCCAACCTCGCGATCTCGCTCCACGCGCCCAACGACAAGCTGCGGGTCGAGGTCGTGCCGACGATGAAGAAGAAGATCGCCGAACTGGTCAAGGCGGGCATCACGTACCGCCACGCGACGCGCAAGAACGTGACGTTCGAGTACGTCCTTCTCGCCGGGGTCAACGACGACAAGAAGCACGCCCTCGAGCTCGGAAAGAAGCTCCGCGGCACGCGCTGCAAGGTGAACGTGATTCCCTTCAACCGGGTGGAGGAGACTCCGTTCGACGCGCCCCAGCCGGCGCGCGTGGACCGGTTCGTCGAGGCGCTCGGCTCGTGCGGCGTCCCGATCATGGTGCGCAAGCGGAAGGGGGACGCGATCTCGGCCGCGTGCGGCCAGCTCCGGGCGATCGCCGAGAAGCCGATGAACGAGACGACGCTGATCCGCGGCGAGGCGCTTCCCATTCCCCGCGAGGCGCTGCCCGATCCCCTGCCGGCGGACGATCCGCCGTGACCGTCCCGAACGACGCGATCTACGGCGCGGCCGCGCTGGTCTCCTACCTGGTGGGGGCGATCCCCTTCGGCTGGCTGACGGCCAAGGCGGTCAAGGGGATCGATCTCCGGACGGAAGGCTCCGGGAACATCGGCGCCACGAACGCGGCGCGGGCGATCGGGACGGGGTGGTTCGCGCCGATCTTCGCGCTCGATTTCCTCAAGGGTTTCGCGCCGACGTTCTGGCTCGCCCCCTGGGTCGCGAAAACGTGGCCGTGCCCCATCTGCCCCGCGCTGGAGCCGGTGCTCATGGCGACGTGCGGCGTGGCCGCCATGGCGGGCCATCTCTTTCCCGTCTACCTTCACTTCAAGGGAGGCAAGGGAGTGGCGACGGGGGCGGGAGTCGTCTTCGCGTTGAGCTGGCTTGCGGGCATGGTGGGAGCAGCCCTGTGGGCCGTCCTCTTCTTCGCCACGCGTTACGTGTCGATCGCGTCGGTGGGGGCGGCGGTCGCGCTTCCCGTCGCGCAGGCGACGCTCGATCCCGGGAAGCCGATCAGGCTGGCTCTTTTCGTGGGGATCGCCGCGGTCGTCGTGTGGCGCCACGTCGGGAATCTACAGCGGCTCGTGCGCGGCGAGGAGCCGCGGGTGCGCATCGGGGCGTCGAAACCATGAGCGAACGCCTGGTCGTCGTCGGGGCGGGCGGGTGGGGAACCGCCATGGCGCTGGTCGCCCGCGCGCAGGGATACCGCGTCACGCTGTGGTCGAGGCGCGCGGAGCTGGCCGCCGCGATGGCGCGCGATCGCGAGAACAAGTCCTATCTCCCGGGCGTGCCGCTGGGCGATCTCGAAATTGCGAACGAGCCCGCGGCGCTCGACGGCGCGGACCGCCTCGTGTGCGCGGTGCCGACGCAGCACGTGCGCTCGACGCTGGGGCCGCTCAAGGCGCGCATCCGGTCGGGAACGCCGGTCCTGTCGCTCTCGAAGGGGATTGAAATCGGGAGCCTGGCGAGGCCGAGCGAGATCCTCGAGTCGGTTCTCGACGCGCCCCGCGTGACGGTCCTGTCGGGGCCGAGCCACGCCGAGGAGGTCGCGCGCGGGCTGCCGACGGTCGTGGTGGCGGCGTCGAAGGACGAGGGGGAGGCGCGCCGCTGGCAGGAGACGCTCTCGTCCCCGTCGCTGCGGCTCTACACGGGCGACGATCCGGTCGGCTCGGAGCTGGGCGGGGCGCTCAAGAACGTCATCGCGATCGCGGCCGGAATCGCGGACGGCCTGGGACTGGGCGACAACGCGAAGGCGGCGCTCGTCACGCGCGGCATCGTCGAGATGGCGCGGCTCGGCACCACGCTGGGCGCCCGGCGCGCGACGTTCTTCGGGATTTCCGGCGTCGGAGATCTCATCACGTCCTGCACGAGCCGCCACGGGCGCAATCTCCGCGTGGGGCGCGAGGTCGCGGCGGGCAAGAAAGCCGCCGACGTCCTGAAGGGGATGGTCGCTGAAGGAGTCTGGACGTGCACGGCGGCGCGCGGCCTGGCGAAGAAGCACGGCCTGGACATGCCGATCACCGAAGAGGTGTACCTGATTCTCCATGAAGGAAAGAAGCCCATGGAAGGGTTGAAGACACTGATGACGAGGTTGCCCAAGAGTGAAGTCAGCGACCTGTCATAGACTTCAGACTGAAGACTACAGACTGCAGAAAGAAAGGAAGTAGACAGTCAACAGTGAACCTCTGTAGTCAGTAGTCTTCAGTCTGGAGTCTTG
>DASTON010000194.1:0-14939 GCA_035762525.1 Planctomycetota bacterium
ACGGGCACCGGAACGAAAGCGGAGATCCTGGTCAAGCCGGGGGATGTCAAGTGGGTGGACGCCCCGAACAGCCTGCCGCCCGGCGCCAAGGTCGCGCTCCTGTCCGGCGACCCCGCCAAGGAAGGCCTCTTCGTGATGCGCATCAAGATGCCCGCGGACTACAAGATCATGCCCCACAGCCATCCCGGCGACGAGCACGTGACCGTCCTTTCGGGGACGCTCTTCATCTCGAGAGGCGACGTCTTCGACCCGGCGAAGGGAAAGGATTTGCCGGAGGGGAGCTACGCGATGCTGCCCGGCAAGAGCAACCACTTCGCCTTCACCAAGACGGAGACGGTCGTCCAGCTCAACAGCATGGGGCCCTGGGGAATCACGTACCTGAACCCGGCGGACGACCCGCGCAAAGAAAAAAAGTAGCCTCGAGCTTCTGGCTCCCAGCGCCCGGCTGGGCTTCGAGCTTCGAGCTCCAAGCTTGAGGCTTCCAGCTTCGAAGCTGTGGGCTCATTCTCCGTCATCAGTAATCGGTCATCCGTCAGCATTCTGCTAGGATGCTGGCCTTCCGTTCCCCAGGAGAACCTGTGAAAACGTCCCTCTATGGCGAGCACCTCAAGCTCAAGGCCAAGATCGTCGACTTCCACGGGTGGGACATGCCCATCCAGTACTCGAACATCATCGAGGAACACACGGCCGTCCGCACCAAGGTCGGCCTGTTCGACCTCTCCCACATGGGCCGGATCTGGGTCCGCGGCAAGGACCGCAAGAGCTGGCTCAACCGCCTCCTCACGATCGACATCCCGAAGATGGCGCCCGGCCGGTGCCGCTACACCTTCCTCCTCAACGACAAGGGAACGGTCATCGACGACCTGCTCGTCTACGAGGACGCCGACAACGACGCCTCGTTCCTCGTCGTCAACGCCTCCAACCGCGAGAAGAACCTCGAGTGGATGAAGAAGCAGGCCGGCTCGGCGAAAGTGAAGATCGAGGACACGACGCTCAAGACCACGCTCATCGCCGTCCAGGGACCGAAGTCCGTGGACGCCGTCAAGTTCGCGCTCGACGTCGACCCCTCCCCCCTCAAGTACTACACGTTCGGCCGGTTCACGGTCCTCGGCGTGAAGGACTGCATGATCTCGCGCACCGGCTACACCGGCGAGGACGGCTTCGAGGTCTTCGTCCCGAACGACCTCGGTTCCAAGGCCTGGAACGCCTTCCTCAAGGCCGCCAAGAAGACCGGACTCAAGCCGGTCGGACTCGGCGCGCGCGACACCCTCCGCACCGAGGCGGGGATGCCGCTGTACGGCCAGGAGATCGACGACGCGACGACGCCGGTCGAGGCCGGACTCGACTTCGCCCTCGCCCTGGACAAGCCCGATTTCATCGGCCTCTCCGTCCTTAAATCGCAAAAGGACAAGGGCGTCGCGAAGAAGCTGACGGGATTCAAGATGGCCGGGCGCCGCATCTCGCGGCACGGCATGGACGTCTTCGCCGGCGGCGCCAAATCCGGAGTCGTCACGAGCGGGACCTTCTCGCCGTCGCTCGACGCCTCCATCGGCATGGCCCACGTGAAGCCCGAGCACGCGGCACCGGGGACGGCCATCGAGATCGACGTTCGCGGCAAGAAAGAGCCCGCGACGACCGTAGCGCTGCCGTTCTATAAGAGGTCCAAGTGAAGCTCGAAGCTCGCCGCTGTCGGCTGGGAGCTCGAGGCTTGAAGCCCAACCGGGAGCTGGGCGCCGGCGGCTCGTAGCTTCGAGACAAGCGTCCGCGATAGCTTGACTTGAATCCCACCTGCGCTATTCTTGAAAACCGATTGAGCGGAACCCGGGGGAAATCCAGATGAGCAGGCCCAGCGACGCGAAATACAGCGAGACCCACGAGTGGGTGCTCCTCCCCAAAAAAGGGGACGCGGTCATCGGCATCACGGACTACGCCGTGAAGCAGCTGAGCGACCTCGTGCACCTCGAGCTGCCCAAGGTGGGCGACGCCCTCGAAGCGGGCACCCCGTTCGGCGAGGTGGAGTCGGTCAAGACCGTGGCCGACCTGGTCTCCCCCGTCTCCGGCAAGGTGACGGCCGTCAACAAGGAGGTCCTCGAGAATCCGGACATCCTCCACGAGGAGCCCTACGAGGACGGGTGGCTCATCAAGGTCAAAGTCACCGAAAAGTCCGATCTCGATTCCCTGATGGACGCCAAGGAGTACAAGGAGTTCATCGAGGCCGCCGAGGAAGAGGGCGGCGAGGAAGACGAAGGCGAAAAGAAGAAGGCCAAAGGCAAGGACGAGGACGAGGTCGACGAGGACGACTTCGTCTAGCCCTTACCCTGAAGGGCGGCGTAGCCTCTCCTTCAGGGCCCACCCATGGATTACATCCAGAATGCGTCCGACGACGCCGCCGCCATGCTCAAGGCGGTCGGCGCCAAATCCGTCCAAGAGCTCTTCACGTCGATCCCCAAGGACGTCCGGCTCGGCCGCGCGCTCGACCTCCCGGCGGGGATGACGGAACAGGAGCTCCTCGCCCACATGGCGGGGCTCGCGGCGCGCAATCGAACCACCGATTCGCACACCTCCTTCATCGGGGGCGGCGCCTATTCCCACTTCTTCCCCGCGCTCGTGGACCAGGTCGCGGGCCGCGGCGAGTGGGTCACGTCCTACACGCCCTACCAGGCGGAGGCGAGCCAGGGGACGCTCCAGTCCATCTTCGAATACCAGACGCTCATCTGCGAGCTGACCGGACTCGACGTCGCGAACGCCTCCCACTACGACGGCTCCACCGCGATGGCGGAGTCCGTCGCGATGGCGCTCGACCACAGCGACCGCAACCGGATCCTCGTCTCCGCGGCCGTGAATCCCCAGTACCGCGAAGTCCTCAAGACGATGTTCAAGCAGATCGGCGTCGAGTTCGTCGAGCTGGCGACGTTCGAGGGCGCGACCTCGACGGGCGGCCTCGCCGAGGTCGCGAAGACCGCGGCGGCGGTCGTCGTCCAGAGCCCGAACTACTTCGGGGTGATCGAGGATCTCGCGGAGCTGGCCCGGGCCGCGCACGAGGGCGGCGCGAAGGCCGTCGCCAGCGTGAACCCGGTGGCGCTCGGGCTGCTCGAGCCGCCCGGCGCGTGCGGCATGGACATCGCGGTGGGCGACGCCCAGCCCTTCGGCATCGAGACCTCGTTCGGCGGGCCATGGTGCGGCTTCATCGCCGCGAAGATGGAATTGATCCGCCAGATGCCCGGACGTCTCGTGGGACAGACGGTCGACGGCAAGGGGCGGCGCGGCTTCTGCCTGACGCTCCAGGCGCGCGAGCAGCACATCCGGCGCGAAAAGGCGTCGAGCAACATCTGCACGAACCAGGCCCTCATGGCCCTGCGCGCGACGATCACCATGTCCGCCCTCGGCCGCGAGGGGCTCCGCCGGATGGCGACGCTGTGCGTCCAGCGCGCGCACGAGCTCCACGACGCCGTGACGTCGATCCCGGGCGTCTCGCGCCCGCACAAGTCCCCCTTCTTCCACGAGTTCGCGATCCAGACGCCCGTCGAGGCGTCCGTCTTGAACGAGCGGCTGCTCGCGAGGGGCTTCCTCGGCGGCGTCGATCTCGAGAAGTCGTACCAGGACCTCCCGAGGGGAATGCTCCTCTGCGCGACCGAGCGGATCACCAAGGCCGACATCGAGCGGTTCCGCGGCGCTCTCGCGGAAGCCCTGAGGGAACCCCGATGATCGTCGACGACACCGCGCTGATCTTCGAGAAGAGCCGCCACGGCCGGCAGACGCACCTGCTCCCGGAGCCGGACGGCGCGCCCGTCGAGAAACTGATTCCCAAGAAGCACCTCCGGAAGACTCCTCCCAACTTCCCCGAGGTCGCCGAGCTCGAGGTCGTGCGCCACTACACGCGCCTCTCGCAGAAGGCGTTCTCCATCGACACGAACTTCTATCCGCTCGGTTCGTGCACGATGAAGTACAACCCGAAGATCAACGAGAAGATCGCGTCGATGCCCGGGTTCGCCCGCCTCCATCCGCACCAGCCCGACTCCGAAGTCCAGGGCGCGCTGCAGCTCATGCACGACCTGCAGGGCTACCTCGCCGAGATCTCGGGGATGGACGCGGTCACGCTCCAGCCCGCGGCGGGCGCCCAGGGCGAGCTGACCGGGATCCTGCTCATCAAGGCCTACCACGTCGAACGGGGCCAGACCGGGCGCATCGAGGTCCTGATCCCGGACTCGGCGCACGGCACGAATCCCGCGACGTGCACCCTCGCCGGCTTCAAGGCCGTGAGCGTGAAATCGAACGCCCGCGGCGGCGTCGACCTCGACGACCTGAAGAAGAAGCTGTCGGACAAGACGGCCGCGCTCATGATCACGAACCCCTCGACGCTGGGGCTGTTCGAGGAGCAGATCGTGACGATCGCGAAGCTGATGCACGACGCGGGCGCCCAGGTCTACATGGACGGCGCGAACATGAACGCGATCCAGGGGATCACGCGCCCGGGCGACTTCGGCATCGACGTCATGCACTTCAACCTGCACAAGACCTTCTCGACGCCCCACGGCGGCGGCGGCCCCGGCTCGGGACCGGTCGCGTGCAAGAAGCACCTCGAGCCGTACCTCCCGATTCCCCGCGTGGTGAAAGTCGGCGAGGGATACGCGCTCGGGTACGCCCGGCCGAAATCGATCGGCCGCGTGAAAGCCTTCTTCGGCAACTTCGGGATGCACGTCCGGTGCTACGCGTACATCCGGACGCACGGGCCCGAGGGCCTCCGCCGCAACGCCGAGAACGCGGTCCTCAACGCCAACTACCTGATGAGCCTCGTCTCGGGGCGATTCAAGATCGCGTTCGACCGCCCCTGCATGCACGAGTTCGTCATCGACGGCTCGCCGCTGCGAAAGCTCGGAATACACACGCTCGACGTGGCGAAGCGGCTGCTCGATTACGGCTTCCACCCCCCGACGATCTACTTCCCGCTCATCGTCAAGGACTGCCTGATGATCGAGCCGACGGAGAGCGAGAACCGCGAGACGCTGGACCAGTTCGCCGCCGCGCTGATCAAGATTCTCGACGAGGCGAAGACGAATCCGGACCTGGTGCACCACGCTCCGCACACCATGCCCGTGGGAAGACTCGACGAACTTAAAGCGGCGAGAGAGCCCATCGTGCGATACAAGCCGGTGAAAGCAAGCTAGCGATTTCCGATTGACGATTGACGATTTCCGGAAATGACCGGAACCGAGGCGGGTCCGACGAACTCAACGCTGCCTGGGAGCCCATCGTCCGTTACAAACCGAAGTGAATCACTCGGCGATTGACGATTAAAGATTGACGATTAGCGGCGGGGAGAGAGTCCTTCCTACGACACAAGCCAAACCGGTCAATTCAGCGATTTGCGATTGACGATTGACGATTAGCGGAAGCACGCCGGCTTTCCTGCCCGGATGAGGTTTGATCAATTAGGGAACGGGAGACGTTGTCAGGCCGCGATTTACGTTTCAGGATTCGGGAATCGTCAATCGTTAATCGCCAATCTTCAATCGTCCTAGGGGAATGTTGGGGAAACCGGGCCGAATTCCGGCGCGCCGCCGCCCGTCGGAGGGCCTGCCGGCGCCCGCGGAACCCCGAACGGGCCCGTGAAGAACACGCCGTTGAAGAGCGAGAGCACCCAGAGGTCGCCGCACTCCCCCAGTCCCCAGCCCCACCGCCCGCGCCGGCCCCAGGTGGGAGGGTCGAACGCCGTCGGCGCCGATTGCATGGCCTCCATGCGCGCCTGGAGAGCCGCCTGCTCTTGGGCCCGGCGGCGCCGATCCTCGCGGCGCCTCCGCTCGACCTCGCGGTCGAGCTTCCTCGATTCCAGCTCGAGTTTGCGGCGCTCGGCCAGCGCCTTCTCGAGAGCATTCACCCACTTGCCGCCCTCCTGGACGTCGCCCTGCGCCTTGCGGTGTTCGGCCACGGTGAGCCACTTGCCCTCGTGCTTCACGTACCCGAGCGCGGCCCGGGCGTCGGCATTCTCAGGATCCAGCTCCAGCGCGCGCCGCATCAGGCTGTTGACGTAGCGGGGCATGCCGCTCTCGCGCGCCCACGCCGCGAGCTTCGTGAAGTCGGAGGCGTTCGTGCTCTTCTCGATCTCGGCGAACCGCCCCGGCCAGGCGTGCAGGAGCGTGTCGCCCTTCGTGACCGACACGACTTCCTCGCGCGGGAACGAGACCGTGCCGTACCCCGTCTCGACGATGATGCGGTCCTTTTCCTCGGTCTGGATGCCCACGACCTTGTGGCCATTGCGGAGCAGCACCTCGTCGGCCCACGCCGGGGACGCGAGAATCAACGCCAGCGCCGCCGCGAGGAACTTCATGGATGCCTCCCTGGATCGCCTACCTAACTATACGACGCCGCGAAGGCTCCACTTGCCCTAACGCGCGACGAACTGCGGCCGGCGGGACCGCACCTCTTGAACCCCGAAGGACCTCGGCAACTTCCCGAGCCGACGCGCCCGCTCGCAGAGCCCCCTTGAGATGGGACGGAAGCTGGCGCCATGCCCCCAACGCCGCGAGCGTGGGGACGACGATCAGCTCGCGCTCCCGAAGCGACAGGAAGGGCCGGGAGAGCGTCTTGCCGTACCCCTCGACCAGGATCCAATCGGCGAGATCCGCGTGCGCGCGGGTCATGTTTCTCATCAGCGCGGGAAAGTCGGACCCGTAGACGGCGCGGCAGAGGCGGATTCCGCGCCTGCGCCACTCCGCCGATGTTTTGGGCTTTTCACGAAGCGTTCCGGCCGACGGGACCTCGCGATCCAGGAGCGTCAACGCGGTGATGGCCCGGGGGAATCCAGCAAAGAGATAGGTCTGAAGCAGGGCTTCACGGAGGAGGGTCGGTGGAACTTTGGAGCGGAGCGCCTTGCGAAGCTCCGCGAGGAGCGGTCCCTCGGCGCCGCGGGCCGCCCGGGCGCAAACCCGGGCGAGGCCCACCAGGGCTTCACGCTTCACGTCACGATCCCCAGGTCGAGCCCGTGATGCGTGATGCGTGATTCGTGATTCGCTCCTAGTACGCGGAGCCCGACTCTTCGAGCGCGAAGACCGCGCCGCCGTCCGTGGCCACGTAGAGGATGGAGTCCCACGGATTCGTCAGCACGTGCGTGATCTCGCTGAGCGGGCTGCGCGCGACGATCTCGCCCGTCCCTTCCGCGACGTAGTACAGCTCCGAATTCGGCCCCAGGACGAGGACGCGGTCCGAGCCGCCCTTCACGATGAACCGCTCCCCGAGCGGAACCTTCCACCGCAGGCTGCCGACGAACTTGGTGCCCTCGGCGGCGGCCGTCTTGGGATTCCGGTGCTGGGGGTCGAGCTCGCAGGCGAACAGCGCGCCGTCGTCCGACTTCGTGTAGACCGTGGAGTCCTTCACGACGATGGGCGACCGGAGGAATCCGCCGGTCTCGTACTTCCACCGCAGCAGGCCCGTGTCCGGGTCGACGCAGTAGAGGGCATAATCGAGCCCGCCGAAGAACAGGTATCTCCGGGTGCGCACGGTTTCGCGGCCCGCCGAGTCCTTGTACTTCTCCTTCACCTGGTGGAGGAGCGGGTCCGTGGCGAGCTTCTTGTGGGCCTGGAACGTCCACTCCTGGACGCCCGTGTTCACGTTGTAGGCGTAGACCTGGCCGTCGGCGCAGACGAAGTAGAGGTGGGCCGAATCGACGATGGGCGCATTCATGATCGTCCGGTCGCCGGTGCCTACGTTCGCCGGGTAGCTCTGGATGGGCTCGCCCTTCTTCTCGACGTCCAGCCGCCAGACCTGCGGGCGGTCGCCGGCGGGCATGAAGATCGACTCGCGCGACGCGTACGCCTTGCCGCTGGGCGCGAACGGCAGCGGGCGCTGCCACAGGAGCGTGCCCGTCTTGCGCGCGATGCAGTACAGCACCTGGCGCGAGACCAGGTAGACGTTGTCGCCGCGCTGCGAGGCGTTCAGGAGCTGGTAGAGGCGGTTCTTGTCGCGCTGGGCGTCCTGCGTCTTCTGCCCGAGCCCCTCGGTCTTCATCAGGTCTTCGACGACGCGCGTCTGCGCGGCGAGCTGCTCGGAGTAGCTGCGGATCTGCTCGTAGACTTCGCCGGGCTCGGTGGGCGTCCAGTCGAGGTACGACCGCGAGGGGATCTCGAAGACCCACTTCGTCAGGCCGTCGAACCGGTTGACGCACGCGACCTTGTAGTCGGGAGTCTCGATGAACAGGTTCTCGCGGCCGATCGAGAGGCGCCGGATGGGCCAGTCGGCGAACCGGTGGTCCCACTTGCGCTTCTTGAACGGGAGGTTGGAGACTTCGGCGACCACCGCCTCCTGGTCCGCGCTGCCGTACGCGTTGAGCTTGGCGTACGACTGCTGCATCTGGGAGGAGGAGCGGCATCCCGCCGCCGCCAGGAAGATCAGGAGGACCGCCGTCCATCGGGCGCCGCTCATCGTTCCTCCTTCTTCAGGTAATCCGCGAGATTGATCCGGTGCTTCTTCTCGTACTCCCGCAGCTTGTCGATCCGCTGGATGTCCGCCGAGATGCGGTTCACGAGCTTGAAGATGTACGGCTTGCCCTCGAGCCGGTCCTTCAGGTCCTTCAGCATCTGGTCCCACGACCCCTCGTACAGTTCATCCCTCAGCGAGACGAGCATCCGCTCGTCCCCCGAGAGCTGGGCTGCGAATTTCTCGTAGGGGCCGGCCATGAATGTAATTTACGAAGCGCGGGGATTCTAAGAGCGGCCCCGGAACCCTGTCAACGAATAGGACCCCCACGATTCCATCCGCGGCCAGTAATCAAGACGGTCCCGGCGCGGCCGAACCCTGCACCGACCTCAAGGCTCTGCCTGACAATCCCCGTGGCCGCGGTGACGGCGCCGCGGGTTCGGATGCAAGGAAGACCGACGGAGACGACCTCGAAGCGGTCGTCGAGGAGGTCTGACGCCGCAGACGGGCCCGCGCCGCCGCCACCCGAAGGGCGGGCCGATAAGCGGCGCATCGCTGCGTCTCTCGTCGTCGACAGCCCTCTTCGAGGCTCGTCTCCTCCTCGCTCCTTGCGCTGCTTGCTTCTCCGCCCGCCGCGGCTAACGCGGATTGTCAGGCAGAGCCTTACGCGTTCCAAAGAGACGCCAGGAAGCGAGCGCCACCGCGAGCGCCCCCGGGATGGCGAAGTAGATTGGCACCTCCCGAAGTTCGGTGCCCATCAGCATCAGGGCCGTCGCGTTGTTGAGGGCGTGAGACAGGACCGCGAGCGCCAGCCCTCCCGACTTCAAGGTCAGTCCCCCCAGCCAGAGCCCCATGCAGAACGTGACCACCATCCGCGGCGCCAGCTCGTGGAAGATCGCGAACAAGCCGGACGAAACGGCGACTCCCGCGGCGACTCCCCAGGACGCGCGGAATCCCCTCAGGAGCGCTCCTCGAAAGAGCGATTCCTCCGCCAGCGGCGCGAGGACGCAGACAATGAGCCACGCCTTCCACGAGGGCATGCTCGCGATCTCCCGCGTCAGTTTTCCGAGCTCGTCCTTGGAGCTCGGGAAGAGATCGGTGAGCGGCTCGGCGAGGCTCAAGGCAAGCAGGGTGAGGCCCAGGGTGCCGAAGATCGTCCAGACCAAGGTGGACAGCGTGAATTGTCCCGGGGCCAGGAGCGGCCACGGGTTTCGCCGCCGCATCCACGCGCCCAGCACCACCGCGACCGGCAGGGTGGCGCCCGCCGCGGCCATGTAGGTCCCCTTTGGCAAGCGGGGATACAGATGCATCAGGAGCCCGAGAAGGAACCACACCAGGAAGAGGACGAGCAGGACACATAGAGCTTCCAGGGCTCGAAATTCCCGATGGGGGGCGCCGTCCGGATTCACCGCTCGGGCCCCGCGTCCGCCGGCGCCGGCGTTTCGACGGGACCCCCAGCCTCGCGCCGGGTCGCTCCCGCGGCGAAAAGGACTCCGCCCGGCAACGCCACGACCAGCACGGACAGCTTGTAGAGCACCGACAGCGCGACCGCGGCGGTCGCCGCCATCCCCGCCATCCCGAAGAGCTTCGCGTACGCCACCTGCTCGACGCCCCAGCCGCCGACCGAGACGGGCACGGCCGTCACGAGGAAGATGATGGGTTCCAGAAGGAAAAAGTCGGACAGGGGGACGCTCGTCGCGCCCAGGGACTGCGCCAGGCAGAAGATCGCCACGATCGTCGCCGCCTGCCCGGCCGCCGACAGTCCGGCGCCGGCCAGGATCGTCCGCGGAGCGTGGTGCATCGTCTTGAGCACGTCGTCCACTTCCTCGATCGCGCGCCGGAACGGAAGGCGCTCCTTGAGCCGGCGCGCGAAGCCCCACTTCCGGAACGCCGGATTGAAGTAGATCGCGGCCCCGGCGAATCCCCCGACGATGAGCGCGACGATCAGCCACACGACGGGCCGCAGCTCCGGCCGGCCGATCACGGGCAGGACCGCCAGGCCCGCGATGACGACGACGGTCATCAAGCCGACCAGGCGATCCAGGAGGACCGTGCCGAAAACCGCCGCCTTGCGCTCCTCTCCCTTCGCCACGATCATCGCCTTGGCGACGTCGCCCCCCACCGAGCCCGGCAGGATCTGGTTGAAGAAGGTGCCCGCCCACACGACGCGGAAGGCGCGGCCCATCGACAGGTCGAATCCGTTGGCCGCCAGCAGGAGCCGCCAGCGCAACGCCTGGACCGAAAAGAGAATCAGCAGCAACGGGACGACGAGGATCGCCGGCCACGGGCGGACGCCTTTGACGATGGCGACCACCCCGAGCCGGGACTCGAACGACTTCAGGTCGTGATCCGCCAGCACCCGGATGCTGCCGTCTGAAAGCGTCACGTGGATCTGGCTTCCGGAATGGCGATGCGAGACCGACTCGATCTTCTCTCCGGAGTTCAGCAGGAAGACCGTCTTGTCGGAGAAGTCGATCATCAAGACGGCGAGGACGAGCAGCAGCGCCGTCAGCCCGATCCGGAGGGCGAGGAGCGCCGCGGACCTGAACTTCACAACGCGCCCCGGGCGCGGGTCCGGGCGTCGAGGATCCCCTCGATCTCGCGCCGGTACGATTCGAGCAGCGCGGACGCGAAGGGCTCGGGTTCGATCGCGAGGTCCTTGAGGCCCGCCGTCTTCACGCCCACGTTTTTCGCGCGGACCACGTTGATGCCGAAATGGAATTTCGTGGAGACGGGGGTCGCGGCCGCGACGGAGATGCTCAACTTCTCTTCTTGGAGCGTAAAGAGATCGTCGCCGTCGCGCCGGATTTCCCCGGCGCCGCGCGCGAGCAGCTCCTGGTGGACGAGCGTCGCGAAGAGCCGCTGGCGCAGGACGCCTTTCTCGAGGTCGGGAGGCGCGTCGAAGTGCTCCGCGATGAAGTGGAGCATCCGGGGGCTCGCGATGCGCGCGCCGCGCCGCACGTCCTCCAGGTCGATCATGTGCTTCGCGGGGATCGCGCACCGCCCGACGAACGCGATCAAGCTGTCGCCCTGGCGGCCGAATTCGCGGTAGGCCCAGAGGGGTCCGATCTGGGTTCCGTCGTAGGCGAGGGGCCGCCGGAGGTATTCGACGGTCAGCGGCCTCATGACTTTTTCAGGGCCTCCTCGGCGGCCGCGCGCGCCCGGGGCAGGTCGCGCCGTCCCGTGAGGAGCGTCAGGCTGCGCCACGCGTTGTACGCGACGCCCGCCGAGGGGTCGGAGAAGGCGGCGAGGAGCGCGCTCCGGACCTCCGGCGTGTCGACGAACATGCAGAGCTCCCGCGCGGCGGTCCGGCGCGTTTCCAGGGACGCGTCGGCCGCCAGGACCTTCACGAGGGCCGGAGCGGACGCCGGGTTGCGGAACCGCGTGACGCCCCGCACCGCTTCGGCCCGGACCACGGGATCCGGATCGTTCAGCATCCCGGTCACCCGCTCCAGCGCGCCCGGCGGCTTCGAGAGGGAGAGCGCGACGATCGCGCCCGTGCGCGCCAGCGAGTCGCCGTCCTTCAGCTGCGCGTCGAGGCGCTTCAGCCCCTCGGCGTCCCCGGCCTCGGCGGCGGCCAGCGCTCCCAGGTATCGCTCGTACGGATCGGAGCTGTCGAGATTGGGCTCCGGAGCGGACGAGCAGCCGGCCGCGAGGACAGCCAGACAGAGTGCAAGGCGCATCATGGACCTACTCTAGCTTCAATGATCGAGCGAATCACGAATCACGCATCACGAATCAAGGATTCCTCAAACCGGCCCGTTGAGGGGCTCCGAGATTCGTGATTCGTAATTCGTGATTCGCCTGACCTAGCGGGAGGCAAACCGCCGGACCGCTTCCGCCAGCAATCCGGCCACGTGCTGCCGGTGGTCCGGATCGGCGAACTGTCGGGACGACACCGGGTTGGAGATGAAGTCGAGTTCGACGAGCACCGCGGGGGCGTCGGTGTGGCGGACGACCTTGAAACCCGCCTCCTTGATGCCGCGATCTTCCGTGTCCAAGCCCGATCGGAACATCGAGCGGACGTCCGCGGCCATCCGGCGGGAGTCGCCGCCGTCCGCCTTGGGGTAGGACGAGACGAAGATCTCGAATCCGCGCACCTCGGGATTGGCCACCCAGTTGCAGTGAATCGAGAGGAACAGGTCGGGGCGCGCGCGGTCGGAGACGCGGACGCGGTGCATCAGGTCGGTGTCGATGTCCTCGGAAAAGTGCCTGTCGCTGGTGCGCGTCATGACCACCTCGGCGCCCATCGATTCCAGGAGCTCCTTCAGCCGGCGGGAGACGTCGAGCGTAACTTCCTTCTCCGTGTAGCCTCCGCGGGCGGTGCAGCCCGTGTGGATGCCGCCATGGCCGGCGTCGATCACGATCTTGAACGGACGGTCAAGCTGGTCCGCCCGGGCCGCGGGCTTCGCCGGCTTGGGGTCGGGCCTGGCCTTGCGGGCCTGAGCGAGGCGCTCGATCAACGAGGCGAGGCTCGCGGGGAGTCGGATCTTGCCGCCGCTGATCTCGACGGGCGCTTCCAGCGTCATGACGTCCCCGTTGACCAGCGCGATCCGCAGTCCCGGGGCGAACGTGACGGTGAGCCCGGGCCCGCGCAGCGTTTCCCGTCCGGTCGCGGGCTCCGAAACCCGGGTGAGGTCGAACCGCTGCGTGATCCGGTCCAGGTCCGATTCCGGGCCGGCGACCAGGCACGCCAGCAGGGCCAGCAGGGCGATCATTTGAACTTCTTGGCCTCTTGTTCCGTGCACCGCCTCAGGACGATCGTGATCTGGGCCTTCGTGATCTTTCTCCGGCGGAGGGCGCCGTCCAGGTCGTACAGGTGCTCCGCGGACTCGCGTCCGCCCGACGTCACGAGCGCCTGGACGAGGTCCTCCTCCTTGCCGTCCAGCTTGATCCTGGCCCGACCGCCGCTTTTCCATTCCTCGACCGAAGTCAGGTCGCGGAAGGGCTCGAGCACGCGGATCGCGTAGTCGCCGGCCGGCGCAAGGGCGATCACTCTCCGCATCGTTTCCGCCACGTCGCTCAAGAAGGTCCCCCCGGGCGTCTTGAATTCCTTTTCGACGCTTTGGCCGAGGAACTGGCGCGACGCCGTGCAGGCGCCCTTCACCAGGGACACCGTTTCGCGCACGTCCACCGGCTCCGCCTTGGGCGTGCGGACGGTCCGGTGAAACTCGACGCGCTGGATCGACCCGTCGGCGGTGAACGATCCCTTCGAAAGGTCCGAGCGGGCGCCGCCTTCGACATCCTCCTGGCGCCGCTCGATCTCGAACTCCCATCCCGGGGCGCCGTCGATCTTCGCCTCGCGCAGGACGTGCTTCTGCCAGCCGATCTTCGTGTCGGAGACGGACAGTTCATGCCACGTCGTCCCGGCGAAGGCGGGCCGCACCGGAGCGGCCTTCACCAGGGCGGCGGTCCGGGCGATGCGCTCGTCGACTTCCTTGGAGGGAGGCAGGCCGGACCGGAAGCTCGCCAACAGGCGATCCGCGAGATCGATGGCCCGCTCCTTCTCCTTGAGGGCGGCCACGACGTCGAGGACGAAATACTCCTGGAGCTGGCGCTGGATCACGTTGTGGACGAAGACGAGTTCCTTGCCCGCCTTTGTCTTCGCGGAGAAGACCATCTGGCTCGCCGGGAACCCGGCGGTCGAAAGGTCGCGTTCCGTGATGCCCGCATATCCCGGGTAGTTCGCCGGCGCGCCCTTGCGGAACGCGTCGTTGAGAAATGCCAGCGTGACCGGGTGCGTGGAATCGTGGTGCAGGAAGGCCGCGGCGCCGTCGGTCAGCGTCCCCTCCGGCGCCTTGAGGCTGAACAGGGTCGCGCCCGACGTGCGGACTTCCGTCCATCCCTTCGGAAGGCCGATCTCGAAGTCGAACAACTCGCTGCGATGGGTTCCGCCCAGCTCGAGGGCGCCGGCATCGGGAGCCTGGGCGAGGAAGACGATGAGCGGCCAGATCAGCGACATCTCTGTGAGTTTACCGTTTGCGGTTTACCGTTGGCAGTCTTCCGGAATGGGAGCCCCTCTCCATCTATTCATCGGCGGAATCTGGCCTTCTCTTCCCCCAAATCATGGAAGTCCCCGGTCCCCCGTCCCCAGTCCACGGTCCGCAGCCCTCGGACCGACGGTGGACCGCTGACCGTGGACGGGCTGGGGACGGTGGACTGTGGACGGTGGACTTGAATAGAAACGCCCCGGGAGTGGCCTCCCGGGGCGTCGGGTTGAACCGTTGAATCAGGCCCGGCGCGCTTCCCGCAGCACCTGGACCACGAGGAAGACGACGGTCATCATCGCCATCAGGCCCGCGGCGTGGCCCGGCCCGCCGTCCGCGCTGCCGGAGCAGCCGCCGGAGCCCTTGCTGCCGCTGCCGTCGCGGAAGCCCGGGAAGTTGCTGGCCGGATCCTCCGAGAACCAGAACCCGACGAAGGGCTGGGGCCCGCGGCGGATGTTGATGCCGAGGAGCTTCTCCTCCTCCGTGTGCATGTCGATGTTCGTCATGTCGGCGTTGAAGAGGCCGCCCGTGTGGAAGTCGAAC
>DASTON010000195.1:0-4762 GCA_035762525.1 Planctomycetota bacterium
GTCGCGTACGCGTACCGGACCTGGTCCAAGGGAAGCGGAAGATCCTTCTCCAGCTGGAACCGGATCATGTTCTGGAGCTCTTCGGGCGAACCCGTGGGGATCGAGAACGAGCGCCAGATCGCGAGGGGGCGGGGGACCACGAGGACGCACCGGCGGGCGCCGGCGCTCGTGGCGCCGAGAGCCTCCCGGAGAGCCGAGGTTTGGGCGTCTCCCTCAAGGGACGCGTATCCCTCGGGCAGGGAGGCGGACGCGGCGTGGGTGAGCTCGACCCCCCGCGCGGCGGACTTTCCCGCCACGACGGCGAGCATGCGATCGCCCAGGAAAACGGCAGTAGCGGCGCCCATAACCCCTATCGACTTATCGTCCTCATTGTCCGGTTCCTTCAGGCTCCTCGATGGGATACGGCTGGCCCAGCCGCGTGATGTCCCGGGCGTACAAGATCCGGGCCGCGCTTCCCTGCCCCCGGTCCAGGACCACCGCCAGCCGGCGCATGACCCGGGCGGGCGGCGGGGCCGCCGATGCGTCCATCGACTTTATCTGGGTCGAGTTCGCGTCGCGCTCCGACTTCGGCCCGATGCGCGCCACGACGTCGAACCGGTACTGGTAGGCCCGCGTCGTGACGAACGGGACGATGGCCTGGAGCTTGCCGATCGCCTGCTGGGCCTGCCCTTCCGACCCCAGCGCATCGACGAGCCAGCCCACTGTGGACAAGTCCGCCCCCTCCTGGGTTCGGTGCGCGATGAGCTTGGAGAGGTCCTCCGCCGTGAGCGCCGGCAGCATCTCGAGGACCTTCTTCGACGCGGTATTGATGTTGACCAGCCCCGGAAGCTGCTGCCCATCCGCGACCGTGACGCGGTCGACGACCTGCTTCCACTTGGCGGTGGAAATCCCCGGCATCAGGTGGGCGACCGACGCGTAGGGCCGGCGCGTGGGAAGCTGCTGCAGCTCCTGGGGGTTCAGGACGTCTCCGAGCGCCTGCTGGAGCTGGTCCGCGGGGGCCGTGTTGATGTTCACCCGCGGCTGCCCGTCGTTGCGCGCGTTGCGGTCGTAGGAGTAGACCGTCAGGTACGCGATGAAGCCGAAATCGAGGATTCCGTCGGAGTTGTCCTTGGGCGGCGACTTGTCGCCGTCGTTCTCGTTGGCGTCGAGGATCCCGTTCTGGTTCCAGTCCTCGCCGTACAGGATCTCCGGCGTCATGCCCCGGACGAGGAGCAGCTCCTCGATCGTGGTGAACGGCCCGTTCTTGCAGCGGTACGGCTGGGCGAGGCCCTGGTAGTACGAGTTCTCCGCGCCGGACGCGCCCGCGTTCTCGTCGGCGTCGCGCCAGTCGACGATCGAGTCGACGATCTCCTCGGTGGCCAGCGGGAGTTTCAAAAGCACGTCGCGCGGAATCGTGTTGAGGTTGAGCTTCGACGCCTCGTCCATGATCCCGTAGCGGAGCTTCGAGTCCGCCTCGGGCGTCATGCGGATCATCGAGTAGACGCCTTCCCCGAGCTCCATCTCGTACCACTCGTCCGGATCGTTGAGCCACTTCGTCGAGGGGCCCGCCACGGGCGTCGTCTCCGCCGCGAGGACGACGGCGGCTTTCTCGACGGCGCTCCAGGCCAGCTGGCGCGCCTGCGCCTCGCGGCCGGAGGAGGTGGACAGGCTGTACTCGACCTGCATCTCGCGCAGGAACGTGTACATGAGGAGCGTCAGGAGGGCGCTCAGGAAGAGCACGATGATGAGCGCCACGCCCCGGTCGCGACGGCGGTTCATTGCCCAATACCTCCCACGATGGGGAGATAGAACTTCGTCGAGAACGCCTCGAGGACCTGCTCTTCGCGGTAGACGCTCTTGACGTGGACGGTCACCTCCACGATCCGGGGCAGGGAGCTCGACGACGCGGAGTCCCACGTGTCAAGCCAGTCCGAGCCGTCGTAGAAACGGAACTTCAGGCCGACGACGTCCGCGGAAATCTCCTCGATCCCCTTGGTGGGATCCACGACCGTGACGACCTCCGGAACGAGCCGGGTCCGGCGCCGGACGAGCCCGGATTCCTTGGTCGCTTCATCCACGTCGATGGAGTAGGAGACGCGGGAGATGTCGAACTCCTTGGGGGGCGCTTCGGTGAGCGTGGTCGTGACCGGCGTCGCCAGCTTGGGCTGATTGTTGTAGCCGACCGCTTCGAGCGTATCCAGCGGCAGTTCGTCCGTGCCGCCTTGGGCCGCGATGAATCCGCCGTCGTAGGAACCGCCCGCGAAGACCGACTTGAGATCGGACTCGATGGCCCTCAGGGCCGACCGAGCCGCCTGGAACCTGCGGGCGTGGTATTCGCCCCGCGCGGCGAGATTGCGGCCGCCGTCGAATAGAGCGTAGCTGGCGGTGATGACGACCAGGAAGATCCCCAGCGACGCGAGCAGCTCAATGAGCGTGAACCCAGATCGTGGATTGTGGATTGTCGATTGTGGCTTCCTTGATCCACATCCCACGATCCACCATGCACCATCTGGCCTACTCACTGGTGCGCTCCTTCATGAGGCGGGTGAGCGCGAACGTTATCTCCTCCTCCCGCTCTTTCCACGTGATGGTCAGCGTGAGTTTCGACAAGCCGGTCGTGGTCGTCGATTCGGGCTCCAAGGTCCATGAGAAATCCGGTCGATCCGGCTCGAACGACCCGGACGACGACGTTTGCGTGGAGAGGATGCCCGCTTCCGCCTCGGCCATCTTGGATTCGGCCAGCATGGCCGCGATCGACCGGTTCTGCGAGGCGACCGACGCCCTGCCGCCCGTGAGGAACCCCTGGGCGATGATCGTCAGGCCCGCCGTCACGACGACGAGCGCGACGAGCACCTCGATCAGGGTGAACCCTTCGACTCGCCCTGCAGCTGAGCGCACGCGCATGCTGCAGGGCTCGCTCAGGGCAGGTCCTCGGCGGGAACTCACGGTTTCTCCTCTTCTTCCTCGACCACGCGCGCGCGGCCGTCCGCGGGATTGATCTCGATCCGGACCTGGTCGCCGCTGTCGTGCGAGAGAAGGATCACGGCTTCCGGCCCGGAGCCGTCGGGCGAGAACTCGAAATACTCCTCCGCGGTCTCGTCCATCGTCGCGGCGCCCTCCAGCGCGCAGATCACGCCGTCCGGAAGCTCCGTGTTCGCGCCCCATTCCCCGGACAGGCGGCGAAACGTCGCCGGTTCGTTCATCGGGTCGGGCTCGAATTCGATCCGGTACGCGGCGGGATCCTTCGCGAAGACGACCCGGAACCGCCGGGACGTCATGACGGAGTCCGTGCGCGCCTTGGAAAAGGCCGCCATCAGCTCGTCGCCCGCCTTGCGGACGCGGACCGCGGGGAGGAATCCCGAGAACGAGGGCACCACCACCGCGGAGACGAGCAGGAGCACGATCAGGACGATGATGACCTCGTACAGGGTGAATCCCGCGCGGCGGGGCCGGCTACGGCTTGATGATGTCGTCATCACCGCTTCCCACCGTTCCGTCCGGGCCCCCCGAGACCAGATCGTATCCGTCGGTGTTCTTCTCGCCGGGGTTCTTGTAGGTGAACTCGTTGCCCCAGGCGTCCTTCGGCAACTCGCTGGTTTCGAGGCACTTCCGCCACTTCTTGGGCTCGGGCGCCGACGTCGGCTTCACGATGAGCGACATCACCCCCTGCTCCTGCGTCGGGTACTTGCCGTTGTCCATCTCGTACATCCGGAGGGCCGTCATGATGTTGGTCATGGTGGCCTCCGTGGCGCGGATCTGCGCGTCCTCGGTTCTCCCGGTCAGCTTCGGGACGACGATGGCCGCGAGGATTCCGATGATGACGACGACGAGCAGCAACTCGATCAAGGTGAAGCCTTCGCTACGATTCCTGCGCATAAGTCCTTTCCTCACTTTCCGATCATGGACGACAGGGTGAACACCGGGAGCAGCATCGAGATCACCACGAAGCCGACGATCGCCGCCATGACGACGAGAAGGGCGGGCTCGAAGAGGGAGATGAAGACCTTGACGGAGCGGTCGACCTGGTTGTCGTAGGAATTGGCCAGGTTCACGAGCACCTCGTCCAGGTTTCCCGACTCCTCGCCCACCGCGATCATATCGACGACCATGGCCGGGAACCCGCGCGACCGGCGCAGGATCTCCGCCAGGCTCCGTCCCTGTTTAACGCCCGCGGCGGCCTCTTCGATGTCCCGCATCAGCACGGCGTTGCCCATCGCCTCTTTCGCGATCGCCAGGCCCGACAGGATCGGGACGCCGCTCTTGAGGAGCGTCCCGAGCGTCCGCGTGAAGCGCGCGATCGCGCTCTTGCGCGTGACGTCCCCATACACCGGGGCTCCCAGCTTGATCCGGTCCACCGTGTGCCGTCCCGCGAACGTCGCCGTGACGCGCGCCCACAGGACAGGCAGCAGGACCACCAGCGACACGGGGATCATCCAGTAGTCCCGGATGAAGTAGCTCGCGCCCATGACGATCCGCGTGGACCCCGGCAGGTTCGACCCCATGTTCTTGAAGATCTCGCTGAACCGGGGGATGAAAAAGACCATGAGGAACGCGATGGCCGCCGTCCCGAGGACGATGAGGAGCGCCGGATAGGCGAGCGCCGCCTTCAGGCGGCTGCGCAGGTCCGCGTCCTTGTCGATGAACGAGGCGAGGCGGTGGAGGACGTCCTCGAGGAACCCGCCCGTCTCCCCCGCGCGCACCATGCTCGTGTAGAGCGGCGGAAAGTGCTTCGGATAGCGCGCCAGCGTCTCGTGCCGCGGCTTGCCCGACGAGATCTCCTTCG
>DASTON010000196.1:0-2415 GCA_035762525.1 Planctomycetota bacterium
TGCTTCCCACGACGGCTCACATCAAGCCGGCGTGGGTGATGGGGTACGACCTCTACCCTCACGAAGTCGCCGCGCTGAAGCAGAAGATGCTGGCGGACGCGATGCGCGAGCGCTGGGTCAACGTCTTTGAGCACGACCCCACCATCGCGATGGCGCGGATACAGGACGACTCGAAGGGCGGTTTCACGGTTGAACCCTTGGAGAAAGCGAGTAAGGTGTCCGGGTGATGAAAGCGATCGGCGTCGCGGCGCTGCTGCTCCTGCCGCTGGGCGGCTCCGCCCTCGACATGTCCGCCGCGCGGCGCATCGTCATCCTGCACGACGGCCGCCCCAAGCCCCTCGACAGTTTCGCGCGGGAAATGCTCCGCACCCTGACGGGGAAGGAGCGGTTTTCCTCGTATCGCGACGCGGACACGAACGAGAAGGTCGTCGTCTTCGGCGACGCCGAGCCTGTCGAGGCGCTCCTGAGGCTCGTCGCCGAGCCCCAGACCTTCCGCGAAAAGCGGTTCATCCGCGTCGATCACCCCGAGCTGAAGCGGAAGTACCAGCTCGACGAACGCCGGCTGTTCTTCAGCATGAAGGACTTCGACGGCTGCCGCGGCGAGCTCGTGAAGGAACGGAGGCGCATCGATCGCGACGAGGCCACGTCGGCGGAGCGCGCGATTCTGACGCTCGTCTCCCAGCAGAATTTCCTAGAGGCGATCTTCGCGGAGGAAGTCCTGACGATCGTGCCGGTCCCGTTCGGCGAAACCGGCGGCTGGATGACCCCCGGCGACGTGCGGATCTACCTGTCGGGACGCCATCCCACGGATCCGCGGTATCGCGCCATCAAGGCCGGCCTGGATGATTACCTGAAGAAGGGGAACGGCGATTCAACGCTCCGCGCCGTCGTCGAAACGTACGAACGAATGAAGGCGGCGTTCGTCGGAAACGACGGGGCCGGTTTCAAATCGGCCGCCGAGGCCCTCGACGCCGCGCTTCGAGCCGTGAATCCGCAGGAAGTCCCCTCGCCGGAGGAAGTCGACCGCGAACTCTGGTACACCCAGCTCGGCCCGTTCTCGTGGGCCGCCGGACTCTTCGCGCTGGGGATGCTCTTCTTCCTGGGCGCGTACGTCTTCAAGACGAACTGGCTCTGGATTGCAGGGCTGGCCGTCCAGTCCGCGGCGCTGGGGATGACCGGCTACGGGTATGGACTTCGGTGGATGATCTCGGGCCGCTACCCGCTGTCGAACCACTACGAGTCGATGATCATGGTCGGGTTCGCGGCCGGGGTCATCTCGTTGATCGCGGAACTGATCCTGCGCCGCCGAATTTTCGGACTCGCGGGCACGACCGCCTCCTGCCTGATGATCCTCATGGCGGAGACCGTGCCGATATTCGCGGAGCAGTCGGCGATCCGCAACCTGATGCCGGCGCTCCAGACGTTCTGGATGACCATCCACGTCCCGGTAATCATGTCGGGGTACGCCGGCGGCCTGATCATCTGCGTGCTCGGCCACATCTACCTGCTCATGCACCTCTTCCGGAAGGAATCGCCGGAGAAAACCGCGGAGTTGGAACGGCTGGACGACACGATGTACCGGGCGCTCCAAGTCACGGTCCTGTTCCTGCTCGCGGGCATCCTGCTCGGCGCCGTGTGGGCGGGGGAGGCATGGGGACGTCCCTGGGGCTGGGACATGAAGGAGACGTGGGCGCTGATCACGCTGGTCGCCTACATCGCCACGCTGCACGGCCGGTTCACGGGCAAGGTGCGGGGGCTGGGCACGGCCCTGTGCGCCATCGTGGCCTTCATGCTCGTCATCCTCTGCTACTACGGCGTCAACTTCCTCTTCGGCCGCGGCCTCCACACGTACGGATTCGGTTCGGGCGAAATCTGGCCGGTCACCGTGTTCTTCGTCTTCGAGGCTTCCCTGATGATCGCCGCCAGCGTGGTGCAGTTCTCCCGGCACAAGGGCCCGCCGGAGCCGGCGGCATGAGCGACGCCGTCAAGCTCCAGCGCCTGCGCTCCATCCTCGGGGACATGGGGAGCGTCCTCGTCGCCTATTCGGGGGGAGTGGACAGCACGTTCCTCCTGCGGGTCGCGCATGACGTGCTCGGCGATCGCGCCGCGGCGATCACCGCGCTCAGCCCTTCGTTCGCGATTTCCGAACGCGACGACGCCGAGAAGTTCGCCCGCGAGATGGGCGCGCGCCACCTCTTCGTCGAGACGCACGAGCTCGACCGCGAGGGCTATCGCGAAAACTCCTCGGAACGGTGCTACTTCTGCAAGGCGGAGCTGTTCGAGAAGCTCGCGCCCATCGCCCGGCGCGAGAACTTCGCGTGGGTCGCGTACGGAGAGATCGCGGATGACGCCGCCGATCATCGGCCCGGGGCCCGGGCCGCCCGCGAAAGCCGGATCCGCGCGCCCCTCGCCGAA
>DASTON010000197.1:0-3739 GCA_035762525.1 Planctomycetota bacterium
CCCAAGGTTGTTCGCGCGGCTCGCATCCACCCCCAAGGAAGTACAGAGCGATACAACCCAAGGATATGAAAGGAACGTAGAACAGGAGGATCACGAGGATTGCCAGTCGTCTATTTTGCAAACTGAATCTCTAGGGATTTGACGGCGCGGCTCTCCAGATCAACAACGCGAATCTTGTGGTTGTTGGTATCCGCAATGAACAGCTTCGCACCTGCTACCGCCAGCCCGGCCGGCTCGTTGAATCGAGGTTTCGCCCCGTCGTCCGCGCCCTTCTGACCGTCGCCCAGGAATGTCTTGGCCTCGCGTGTCTTCGGATCGACCACCTTGATCTTGTGGTTGTACGCGTCCGCGACCAGCAGCTTGCCGTCCCAGGCCGCCACATGCAGCACGTGCTGGAGCAGCGCCGCATTGCCGATCCCGTCCACATCGCCGAACTTGAAGAGCCCCGTGCCCACGATCGTGCGCGTCTGCCCTTCCGGATCGAGATCGACCTCGCGCACGCCGCTCACTTCGCTGTCGGCGACGTAGAGCTTGCCGTTGAGGATCGCCAGGCCGCTCGGCTGGTTGAACGACGCGCTGGCATTATGACCGTCCTCCAGCATCTCGCGGCCGTCCCCCGCGAACGGGCCGATCGTTCCCTTCGCGAGATCCATCCGCCAGATCGCGTGGTTCCCCGCCATGGCGATGTAGAGAAAGCCGTCCTTCACGACCACATCCCAAGGTGAGTTCAACGGGACCTTCAGGGCGTCGCCGGAGTCGCTCCCGTAGACCTGCTTCCCCATGCCCGCGATCGTTTCGACGCGCTTTTCCTTCATGTCGATGCGGCGGATGACGTGATTCTCGGTGTCCGCGACGTACAGCCGGTCGCCGTCGACAAACAGGCCCTCGGGTTGGTGAAGCTGCGCCTTGTCGTAGGCGCCGTTTGACAATCCCGCGACGCCCGTCCCAATCACGGCCTGGACCTTGCCTTCGTGGTCCGCGATGACGATTCGATGATGGCCCGTGTCTGAAATGAAGAGTCGATCCGCGGTCGCGAAGATCTTGCCTGGGAATCGGAGGCCCGCCGTCTTCTCCTCGTCCATCTTGAAGCGGAGTTCCTTGCGGTCGAGCTTGCCGGTCTTGTCGAACTGCTCGACCAGCCGCTTGATGTTCGTTTCAAGAACCTCGTAGTTCCCCTCGCCGCCGGTCTTGCCGACGATGCGCCCCTCCGGATCGATGAGCACGAGATGCGGCCACCCCCGCGCGCCGTACGCGCTGAAGATCTTGAACTCCGCGTCGTTGACCACGGGATGGCGGAGGTCGTGGCGCATCACCGCCTTGCGGATGTTCTCCGTTTCCTTTTCCGCGGGGAACTTGCCGGAGTGCACGCCGATCACGACGAGCTCGCGGGGGAACTTCGCTTCGAGCTTCCTCAGATCTGGGAAGATGTGGTGGCAGTTGATTCAGCAGTACGTCCAGAAGTCGAGGAGCACCACCTTCCCCTTGAGCGACGCCATCGTCACCGGCTTGTCGGTGTTGATCCAGCCGACGCCGCCTTCGAGCTCGGGAGCCTTCACGGAATCCTCCTGGCCGAAAGCGACAAGAATCGCGGCGGCCGCCATCGCGCGCATCACGGAAGAATGATACCTTCATGCGGGACCGATGAGCCGTGCCATCGTCGTGGCGATCGCAGCGCTCGCTGCGCTTTCCTGCCGGAGCCACCCCATGACCGAGAGTCGTCGCGAGAACCGTCTCGCCAAGGAGAAGAGCCCCTACCTCCAGCAGCACCGCCTCAACCCCGTCGACTGGTATCCCTGGGGCGACGAGGCCTTCGAGAAGGCGCGCCGCGAGAAGAAGCCGATCTTCCTCTCGATCGGCTACTCGACCTGCCACTGGTGCCACGTCATGGAGCGGGAGTCCTTCGAAAGCGACGAGATCGCCGCCGTCCTGAACGCGAAGTTCGTCTCGATCAAGGTCGACCGCGAGGAGCGTCCCGACGTCGACGCCGTTTACATGGCCGCGGTGACCGCCATGACGCAGCACGGCGGCTGGCCGCTCTCGGCGTTCCTCACGCCCGACAAGCAGCCGTTCTTCGGAGGAACGTACTTCCCTCCCGGGCCCTTCAAAGAGATCCTCGGGAAGATCGCGGACCTCTGGGACAAGGACCGCGAGCGGATCCTCAAGGGGGGAAGCGATTTCGCGAAGTCGCTGGCGATGCAGTCCGGCGCCGGCGCGGCCGGGGAGATCGATCCGGGGACCTTCGAAAAGGGCCTCGCGCTTTTCACTCGCGAGTTCGACGCCGAGAAGGGAGGCTTCGGTCGCGCTCCCAAATTCCCGCGGAGCGTCGCGCTCGAGTTCCTCCTCCGGATGCACCGCCGGCTCAATTCGCCCGAGGCGCTCGCCATGGTGCGCCGCCAGCTGGACGCGATGAAGGACGGCGGGATCTACGACCATCTCGGAGGAGGTTTTCACCGGTACTCGACCGATTCGGAGTGGCTCGTCCCCCACTTTGAAAAGATGCTTTACGACAACGCGCTGCTCGCGCGCGCGTACGTCCAAGCCTGGCAGCTCACGAAGGATCCCGAGTACGAACGCGTCGTCCGCGAAACGTGCGACTACGTGCTCCGCGACATGACGTCGCCCGAGGGCGGCTTCTATTCGGCGGAGGACGCCGACAGCGAGGACTTCGAAGGCACGTTCTACCTCTGGACTCCGGCGAAAGTGAAAGCCATCGTCCCGGGTCGGGACGGAGACCTCCTATGCCAGGCGCTGGGCGTCGTTGAGGGGGGAAACTGGGTCCCTCACGAAGCGCGCGAGCCGCGGGGCAACAGCGTCATTCACAAGGCTGGAAAGATCGACGAGAAAAGTCTCGCGGACGGGAAACGGAAGCTCTTCGAAGCGCGGAGCCGGCGGCCGCGCCCGCACCGCGACGACAAGATCCTGACCGAGTGGAACGCGCTCATGATCGGCGCCCTCGCCCAGGCGGGCGCGGTGTTCGAAGTGCCGAAGTACGTCGCCGCGGCAGAGAAAGCCGCGCGGTTCATCCTCGACAAGCTGCGGCGGCCCGACCGCCGCCTGCTGCGGCGATACCGGGACGGGGAAGCCGCGATCCCCGCGTTCCTGGACGATTACGCGTTCCTCGCCGACGGACTCTTCGACCTGTACCAGGCGACCTTCCGTCGCGAGTACCTTGAAGAGAGTCTCGCCGCGGCCGAGGCCATGATCGAACTTTTCGGAGATCCGGAGGGCGGCTTCTATCTCACGGCGAAAGACCACGAGGAGCTCATCGTCCGGACGCGGGAGGTGTACGACGGCGCGATGCCCTCCGGCACCGCGACCGCGATCCACGCCCTTCTCAAGCTGGCGGAGATGACCTCGAGCGACCGCCTGCGCAAGGTCGCGAAGGACGGACTCGCCCGGCACTGGCGCGAGCTTTCCGGGTTTCCCCAGGGCTATCCCCACCTGGCGTCCGCCGCGGACATGGCGGTTTCTCCGTGGCGCGAGATCGTCATCGCCGGAGACTCCGCCGAATTCCTTCGGGAGATCCGCCGCCGGTACCTGCCGAACACGGTCCTCGCGTTGGCGGACGCGGATCTCGTCCAGCGCGTCCCCATGCTCGAGGGCAAGCGGGCCGTCGGAGGCAAGGCCACTGCCTACGTGTGCGAGAACTATTCGTGCCAGGCGCCCGTCACCACCTTGGACGCCTTGATTCGAATCCTCGACGCCGCACCGACGAAATGACCAAGTCAGAGTCCGGCCT
>DASTON010000198.1:0-6161 GCA_035762525.1 Planctomycetota bacterium
CGCTCGCGACGCGGACCGAGCCGCCGTGCGCTTCGGCGATCTGGCGGACGATGGCGAGCCCGAGCCCCGTGCCGGGCGTCGCCGAAGGGCCGCGGTAGAACGTCTCGAAGACATGCGGGAGATCGTCCGGATTGATGCCCGGACCCCGGTCTTTCACTTCGAGAACCGCATGGGCGCCGTCCCGCCGGAGGACGACTTCCGGATCGCCGGCCGCGTATTTCGCCGCGTTGTCGAGCAGGTTGTGGACGATCTGCTCGACGCCGAGCGCGTCCACGCGGGCGTGCAGCGGTTCCGGCGACCGGACCACGTTCACCGTGACCCCGGGGGATGGCGCCCGGAACGTGCGCACGGCCTCATCGACGACGGCCGCGAGGTCACGCTCCTCGAGCCGGTACACGCCCCCGCCCTTCTCGAGTCGCGCGAAGTCGAGGACACGCTCGACCAGCCCGGAGAGCCGTTCCGCCTCGCGTTTCAGAAGCGCCGCGTGCTCCTCGCGCTTTTCAGCGGGGCCAGGCGTCGACAGCAGATCCGAGAAAATCCGGATCGACGTGAGCGGGGTTCGCAGCTCATGCGAGACGCCCGAGATGAACTCCGACTTGAGCTGCGCGAGGCGCGTCTCGCGCTGGGCGGCGCGCAACGACGCGACCAGGCCGCCGGCCATCACGAGGACCAATAGGATCACGAGCCCCGCGAAGATGGCCCTTCTCGGACCCGAGAGCGCCGCCAACTTCGCGGGGTCAGCGACGACGGCCCCGATCCGAAGCGCGCCTCCGGCCAGTTGCGTTTCGACCCCTCCCGCGGGCGCCGAGTCCTCCAGCCCGAACGTCAGGCCGCCGACGCGCGCGAGTTCCTGGAGTCGCGCCGCCACGAGCGACGATGGAAAGGGCTCAAGGCATTGCGCGCGCAAGCTTCCTTCCTTGAGGGAAACCACCCACAGTCCGCGGGATCCACGGATCCAGCGAGTCTCGCCCTCCCGCAAGTGGAGGCCGGCCGCCTGCTGCAGGACCCGGGCGCGTTCGAGACGGTCGCCCGTCGGGATGCCGGCGGCTTGCAACCGCGTCAGGAGCACGATCTCCGAAGCGGGATCGAGGGAAATGGACATCAGCTCCCGCGCGAGCTTCTCCCGGTCTCCCCCCAGGGCCAGCAACGAGAGGCGCGCGGTGACGCCGAGCGGCAACAGCGTTTCTCCCTGAACGTCCGGATGCTCCTCGATGAGCCTTTCGTAGAGTCTGGCCGCCTCGGCGGTCGCTCCAACCTTGCGCGCACACCTGGCCGCCGCCGCGATTAGTCGGCCCCGCGTGGAGGCCGTTTCGATAGAGTCGGCAATTTCGACGAAGAGGGCCGAAGCGCCCTTCGGGCCTGCCGCGGAAAACTCCATCGCGTGCGCGCGATGAAGCAGTGGAAGGAGGTCCGGGCGCTCGCGACGCACGGATTCGGTGACATCGGGGGGCTCCGGCGCCGGAGCGGGCGCCGCGGGTGGAAACTCGCTGATCCGGGCTGTCAGATCCGCCTGGATCTCGCGTTCCGCCACTTTCAGGAACGCCCGCGCCTGGTCGTCGGCTTCCGAGCGGCGGATCGACTCTTCCGCGTGCATCGACCGGAGGGCCAGGAATCCAAGCGCGGCCGCCGGCGCGAGCGCCGCGACAGCGAAAAACCAGATCCGCCGCCGAGCTCGATCCATCACTTGCCTAGCGTTTTCTTGGTCTCATCGTACCAGCGCTGCCATTCCGCCTCAGCCGCGAAGTGCTCCTTGAATTCGACGAGCATCGCGCGGGCCGTGTCCCGAATCGTCTTTGAAGGGGATTTGAGCAGCTTGATGAGGTCCGGGACGACGTCCAAAGATGGCGTCGCGCGCAAGTAATGCAGTGCCATGGTCTGGTTGTGCTCGTATTCATCATTGAGCGCCAGCATGAGCTGCTTCATCGCCTCCGGTCCCCGGCGGGCGCCCCAATGATTGATGGCGCCTTGCCGGATATAGACATTGGACGATGTCAGCTCCTTCTTCATCAAGTCGTCGACGGGACCGAAGGTCATGCCGGAGATTGCCTGCACGATTCCACTCTTGACGTCCTGGGTTCCCGCCTCGAAGTTAGCGGCCACTTCCCCCCAGCGGCCTTGCTGGGTGGCGAGGTCCAGCGCGCGAAATCCCGTGGCATACGTGCGCGCGGCTTTGTTTCCCATGCTGGTCGGGCCCAATTCCGCGAGGAGGGACCCGATGGACATCTTTTCCCCCGGCGTCCCATACTTGTCTAGGGCGCTCAAGTTCCTATCTCTTCCGGCTGGGTCTCGCTTCAAGGACCGATGCATCGTCGCCATGACCAGGGGACGCCGTTCTTCGGGCCGTTCCCCCCACATGCCGGGATAGGAGACGCCGGCATCGAAGGCCGCATCCAGGATGGCCGGCAGTTCTTTGGAATCGGGCGGCAGGTAGTAGGCGAGGTGTCCCAGGACTCCCATGAGGGCGTCGGTCTTTCGCCCGCCCTTCGCGCCCTGTTCCTTCCAGAAATGGAGGCAATAGGCCAGGAACTTCGCTTGCTCATCGGGGGTGTCCGGCCTGAATCCGCTCGCCAGGATGAGTTCCTTGGTTTCGAGGGGAACGTCGGCCGAGCCGAGCTGTTCGAACAGGAACTTCCGGCACTCCGTGAGGAGTGTGCGCGTTCCTTCTTCCATATCCCCGAGGCTTGCGATGCTCTGGAGCAGCCTCCGCTTGTCATCGACGGGCCGCTTCGCCAGCCAGGAGGCGACCGGGCCCTGGACCAATTCCGTGACCCCGAAATGGGGCAGCAGCCCTTTCAGGTTCTCGAAATAGTCGGTTCCGTCCGGTGCCGCTCCGAGCGCCGCCAGGCATTCCGCCTTCACGTCGCGATCCGGAATCTTGGCCACACCGGCATACTGGTGAAAAACACTGATGGCCTTGCCCGTCTCCGGGGGCGTGCGCGCATTCAGCCGCTTCAGCATCCTGAGCACATCGGCGTCGGGCCGGTTCTGAATCCAGATCTCGAGGACGGGCGTGATATCCTCGGTCGTCTCGACGAGCCAGTCCTCCAAGATGCGGGTGAAGCGGGAGTCTGGGAGCTTCACGAAGACGGGCGCGAAGTAAGACATGTAGGGAATGTTCCTAAGGAGGGGCGTCGCGTCCCTCAAGAACTTCTCGCGATCTGTTGCATACTCCTCGAGGAGCCGGGGGAGCAGCATCAGCGTCTCTCCGCCGAAGTCGCCCTTGGGAAACCAGAATCGGCGCAGCGCCTCGTAGATTCCGTCGTGAAGCTCCATTTCCATGAGCACCTCGGCGGCTCCCTCGCTGACCATGCGGTCGCGATTCAACAGAGCCCGCCGGACATGTGGGATCGTGGGTTCGCCGAGAAAGAGGAGCATCCGCCGCGCTTCCATGCGCAGGTTGTCGTCGACGCGGCTGCCAAGATTGAAGATGTGCTTCTGAATCTGGTCGTCCGTCGACCGGGGGGAGGGCTCCTCCTCGGGGCGCGACAGCCGCTCCCGCGCCAGCTTCACCGTTTCCGCGGCGCCCGGATATCGCTCGATGACGTCGCGCCACGCCTGCTCGGCCTCTTTCTTCCGCCCCTTCTTCTCGTGGCAGAAGCCGGTGCGGAGGAGCGCCTTCGCCTTGAGCGCGTCGGGCGCGCCGCCCTTCAGGATCTTCCCGTAGAGCTCGGCGGCCTTCTCGAGATTCCCCTGGTCGACCTCCTCGAAGAGACCTTCGCGGTACGTGACCTGGGGATCGTCCTGCAGGACCGGCACGAGCAACGTCAGCAGCAGCGCCAGCGCCATGGGTTCCTCCTTCGCGCGAACCGATGGCTATCTGACGCGAAAGGAGAATGGATGACCGTCCCCGGCGAGTGAAATGAACGTAAAATCGACGTAAACAGCGAGGGAGCCTGCTCCAGAGCCGGCTCAGGAGCTGGCTCATGAGCGAGCTCGGGAGCTAGCGGTCTGCGGGATTGATCCGGTCGGGTTCGATCTTGAAATCTCTGATGGCTTGCGTCACTTCCTTCGGTTCGACGCCGCCCTTCTTCGAGAGCTCGTGCAGGACCGCCACCGCGACGTGCTCCGCGTCCACTTCGAAGTGGCGGCGCAGCGCCGGGCGGGAGTCGCTCAACCCGTAGCCGTCCGTGCCGAGCGGCAGGAGGCGGCCTGCCGTCCACCGCGCGATCTGGTCGGGCACCGCCTTCATGTAGTCGCTCGTCGCGACGATCGGGCCCGACGTCGGACCCAGCTGGTCCGCGATCCAGGTCCCCCTCGGCTTCTCCTCCGGATGGAGCCGGTTCCACCGCTCCGCCGCCAGCGCCTCGCGCCGCAGCTGGGCGTAACTCGTCGCGCTCCACACGTCGGCCGCGACATGGAACTTCTCCGCGAGCAGCTCCTGGGCCCTCAGGGCCTCGCGCAGGATCGTCCCGCTTCCGAGAATCTGGGCTGTGCGACCTTTCGAGTGCTTCTGAGCCGCGCGGAACTTGTACAGGCCCCGCAGGATCCCCTCCTCCACGCCCGCGGGCATCGGGGGCATCGGGTAGTTCTCGTTGTAGAGCGTGATGTAGTAGAAGCAATCTTCATTCTTCGCGTACATCCGCGACAGGCCGTCGCGGACGATCACCGCCAGCTCGTACGCGTACGCGGGGTCGTAGATCCGCACGTTGGGCGCCGCGCTGAAAAGAAGCGGGCTGTGGCCGTCCTCGTGCTGGAGCCCCTCGCCGTTCAGCGTCGTCCGCCCCGCCGTCGCGCCCAGCAGGAATCCCTTCCCGCGCGCGTCGCCGAACGCCCACACCTGGTCGCCCGTCCGCTGGAAGCCGAACATCGAATAGAAGATGTAGAGCGGGATCATCGTCACGCCGTGCGTCGCGTACGCGGTCCCGGCCGCGGTGAACGTGGCCATCGCGCCCGCCTCGCAGATGCCCTCCTCGAGCACCTGGCCGTCCTTCGCCTCGCGGTACGTGATCAGCATCTCGCTGTCGACGGGTTCGTACACCTGCCCGACCGACGAGTAGATCCCGAACCGCTTGAAGAGGCCGTCGAGGCCGAACGTGCGCGCCTCGTCGGGGATGATCGGCACGACGCGCTTGCCGAACTTCTCGTCCTTGAGCAGGTCCGCGAGGATCTTCGCGAACGCGCGCGTCGTCGAGGCCTCCGCCTCGCCCGAGCCGACGAGCAGGTCGCCGAAATTCGTGAGCGGCGGGATCTCCTCGACGGGGACCGACGACACGCGCTTCGGGCACTCGCCGCCCAGTTCCGCGCGCCGGTCGCGCAGGTAGTCGTAGATCGGGTCGCCCTTCGGAGGCAGATAGAACGGCGCCTCTTCGAGCTCCGAGTCCGGGATCGGCAGGTGAAGCTCGTCGCGGAATTTCTTCAGCTGCACCTCGTTCAGCTTCTTGGTCTGGTGCGCGGCGTTGCGCCCCTCCGCGCCTTCGCCGAGCGCCCATCCCTTCACGGTCTTCGCGAGGATCGCCGTCGGCGCGCCCTTGTGGTCCGCCGCGGCGCGGAACGCCGTGTAAACCTTGTGGTGGTCGTGGCCGCCCCGGCGCAGGCCGCGGATCTGGTTGTCCGTCAGGTTCTCGACCCTCTTGAGCAGCGGCGGGTACTTCCCGAAGAAGTGCTTCCGCGTGTACTCGCCGGGCTCGACCGAGTATTTCTGGTAGTCGCCGTCCACCGCCTCGTTCATCCGCCGCGCGAGGAGCCCGTCGGCGTCCTGCTCGAGGAGCGGATCCCAATCGCATCCCCAGATCACCTTGATCACGTTCCAGCCGGAGCCGCGGAAGACCGCCTCGAGCTCCTGGATGATCTTGCCGTTGCCGCGCACCGGCCCGTCGAGGCGCTGCAGGTTGCAGTTCACGACGAACGCGAGGTTGTCGAGCCGCTCCCGCGCCGCGATCGCGAGCGCGCCCAGCGTCTCGGGCTCGTCGCACTCGCCGTCGCCGACGAACGCCCAGATGCGGGAGCTGTCCGTGTCCTTGATGCCGCGGTCGCGCATGTACCGGTTGAACCGCGCCTGGTAGATCGCCGCCAGCGGTCCCAGGCCCATCGACACGGTCGGGAATTCCCAGAAGTCGGGCATGAGCCGCGGGTGCGGGTAGGACGAGAGCCCCTCGCCGCCGGCTTCGTGGCGGAAGTTCTCGAGCCGCTCCTTGGAGAGGCGCCCCTCGAGAAAGGCCCGG
>DASTON010000199.1:0-3145 GCA_035762525.1 Planctomycetota bacterium
CGGGAGGTCGTCGAACAAGTTCGCGCCGTCCGCGGCGGCCCCGAAGGCGATGCCGAGCACGAGCGCGGCCAGAATGAGATTGGGCTGCGTCAGGTATTTCTTCATGGGCAGCTGTCAGCTGAGAGCTTCCTGACTTCGGAAGCTGAAAGCTGACGGCTGACGGCTGAGCGCTACGCGGACAATAGTATAATCCCGCGCCTCCCAATGGACACACCCCCGGTGATTGCCATCGTCGGCCGGCAAAACGTCGGCAAATCGTCGCTGCTCAACGCGATGGCCGGCCGGCGCATTTCGATCGTCGACCCCAAGCCCGGCGTCACGCGCGACCGCGTCTCGGCCGTCGTCGAACGGGACGGGGCGGCGTTCGAGCTCGTCGACACCGCGGGGATCGGCCTCGAGCGGGAGGACCGCTTCTACGAATCGGTCGAGCGCCAGATCAAGTTCGCCATCGAGCGGGCCGACCTCATCCTCTTCGTCGTCGACGCGATCGAGGGCGTCACGGCGCGCGACAAGGAAGTGGCCCGCCGCCTGCGCCGGTCGGGGAAGGACGTGATGCTCGTCGCGAACAAGTCGGACAATCCCCGGTTCGACGCCCGCGTGCCCGAGATGGGCGAGCTCGGCTTCGGCGACGCCTACGCGGTGAGCTGCGCCCACCGGCGGTTCGTCGGGGAACTCGTGGAGGAGATCCTGCGCCGGCTCCCGGGCGCGCGCGGGGTCGCGACGCCGCCGAAGATCGCGATCGTCGGAAAGCGCAACGTCGGCAAGTCGACCCTCGTCAACGCGCTGGCGGGGGAGGAGCGCGTCGTCGTCAACGAGATGCCGGGGACCACGCGCGACGCGGTCGACGTCCACGTCCGCAAGGGGAAGAACGAGTACATCCTGATCGACACGGCCGGCCTCCGGAAGAAGGGCAGGACCGAGGACACCATCGAGTTCTTCTCGCAAGTCCGGACCGCCGAGGCCGTCGGCCGCGCCGACGCGGTGATCCTCATGATCGACGTGCAGGAGAAGGTGACCGAGGTCGACAAGCGCATCGCGGGGACGATCGAGGAGCGCAAGAAGCCCTGCGTCATCGTCCTCAACAAGTGGGACCTGGTGCCGAAGAAGCACGCGCCGGCGGAGTTCGAGGAGTACATCGACAAGGCGATGCCCGTCCTCAGTTACGCGCCGGTGATGATGATGTCGGCCCTGAAGGGCGACCGGATCTGGGACGTGTTCAAGGTGGCGAGCGACCTCGTCCACCAGGCGTCGCAGCAGATCGCGACGGCCGATGTGAACCGCGCGATCCGGCGCGCCCAGGCCGAGCGGTCGCCGGGCACGCGGGGGACGCGGGAACCGAAGATCTTTTACTCGACCCAGACCCGCACGAAGCCGCCCACGTTTGTCGTGTTCGTCAACGACCCGCTGAACTTCACGCCCGATTACAAGCGTTACCTCGAAAACAAAATGAGGATGTACTTGCCGTTCAAGGAGGTTCCTATTCGACTCACGTTGAAGAAGAGGACTCCGGGAAAGGAAAGTTGAATTAACCTACCGCTCTTGCCGCTCATACCGCTTCTGGATGGCCGCTCATGAAAATCCGCCGGTGGGCTCTTCTCACCACGGTCCTGTACGCCGTCACTCTAGGCGTGCTGACGTTCCCATTGATCCTCGCGTGTTTTCACGAAGTTGGAAACGAAGTCCAACTGGATGACATCGCTGAAATCTACTCGGACGAGGGCTACTGGCTCGTCATCGCCGTTCTGACGCTCGCGCAATCCCTCCTGCTTCTCATTCCTATCCAGATCGTTCGCGCCCGGCCCGTTCGCAGGGGACGATGGATCACCCTGGCCGTGGCCGCCGGCTTGATGATGGGACTCTTGGTAGCCGCCGGAGTCTTGAGCCTGGCCGAGGTCGTTCAACTCGATGATTTCCTGGATGGCTCCGCCCTGTCGGTCTGCATGCTCATCGCCGTCGCCGGCTGGATCTTCTGGGGGTTTGTATTCGCGCGATATACGCGCTCCCAGGATCCGGACTCGGCGCTGAACAAGGTCCTGGATCGGCTGATCACCGGCAGCATCGCGGAGCTGCTCGTCGCCGTTCCAAGCCACGTCTACGTCCGCAACAAGGACTACTGCTGCGCGGGGGCGGGCACCTTCCTGGGGATTGCGACCGGACTGTCCGTGATGCTCTTTGCGTTCGGTCCCGGGGTTTTCTTCCTCTTCGCGAAACGGGTCAAGATGCTCAGGGCCGCCGCCCCCTCGGCCGCGGGAGGAGGAATGGGGCGGCATACCCGGGACGCCCTTCTCTGGATGGTCTTGTCGTTGGTCGGATTGACCTATGGATGGGCGGTCGGGCTGGGACAGGGACTTCGCGACGTGGGTTTCGGCCTGGGTCAGATTTGCTTCGCCGTCATGGGCATCGCCGCCTGCGTGCACGGCGCCCGGGCTTACTTCGCCCTGGAGCCGGGACGCCGGAGACTCTTGGCGGGGTCGGCGTGTTTCGCCGGAGCGGTTCTGCACAGCACGCTGTGGTGGGTCCTGGCTATTTGAGTTTGCTTACCGCTCTTGCCGTTGGCTCCTACTCCTCGCTTTCGTCCGCGATGACACGGTTTCTCCCCGCTCTCTTCGCCGCGTAAAGCGCTGAATCCGCCCGCCTCACCAGCGACTCCGGCGTGTCGTTCGGCCTCAGCTCGGCGACGCCGATGCTCACCGTCGTGGGGATCTCCTTTCCCTCGACTTCGATTTTCCGCTTCTCGGTGTCGCGCCGGATGTCCTCGGCGACTTCGAGGGCCCGGACCATCGGCGTCCCGGGGAGCATGCCGATGAATTCTTCGCCGCCGAACCGCGCGACCATCCCCTCGGCCGCCTCGACCCTCCCGCGCGCGACGCCGGCGGACATCGACAGGACGATGTCGCCCGCCGCGTGGCCGAACCGGTCGTTCTTCTCCTTGAACTGGTCGAGGTCGAGCATGAACGCGGTGAGCGGCGTGCCCATCGTGCGGCACGCGGAGACCTGCTCCTCGAGCCGCGCGAAGAAGAACTGGCGGGTGTAGAGGCCCGTCAGCGTGTCGACCGTGGACCTTTCGAACAGCCGCGCGTTCTGGAGCGTGATGCCGACCTGCGCGGCGAAGATCGTCATGAACTCCTGGTCGTGCGCGTCGAAC
>DASTON010000200.1:0-6443 GCA_035762525.1 Planctomycetota bacterium
CGCTACACCTCGGGCGCCTCGATGCCCGAGCATGCGGCAAGAAAGGCCGCGGACGCGCGCGCACACTTCGAAGCGGCGCTCCAATTTCGCGACCGCGCGCAGGCGCACCTCATGCGCGGCCGGTGTCTCCAGGTCGAGGGCAAGATCGAGGAGGCCCTGGCCGCCTGGCGCCAGGCCCAGGATCTCGAGGAGGCGAAGTTCGAGGAGGCCAAGGCGGTCATCCTCAAGTACCTGACGGCGCGGGGCAAGGCGCCCGCCCGCGTGGGTCGAAGCTCCAACGATCCGGGCGGCGGGACCAAGGTCACCCTCTACAAGGACACGCGGCCCGAGACCGCGGAGCAGAAGGAGCTGCGCGAGAAGGCTGAAAAACTCCTCGCCGGGTACGACGGCGCGACGCACAAGAGCAAGCTCCTCCGGGGAATGATGGCCGTATCGAAATTCGACTTCGAGGAGGGGGCGAAACTGCTGTCGGAGTACTCCAAGGCCGAGCCCTGGGACGCGCAGGCCATGCGGCTCGAGGCGACGGCGTGGTTCTACATCAACCGCCCGAAGGAGGCGTTGGCGGCGATCAACAAGGCCCTGGAAAGGACGCAGGACGCGCGGTCGTACTGGCTGCTCGGAAAAGTCCGCATCGGCGCGGACGACGACGACGGGGCCGCGGAAGCCTACGCGAAGGCGATCGAGCTCGATCCGAAGGAAGTCCAGTTCTACCAGGACCGCTGCTTCCCGAACTGGCGCCGGGGGAACTACAAGGAGATGGAAGCCGACGCCACGCGGATCATCGAGCTCGAACCGAGGAAGATCAACGGCTACCACTCGCGCTCGATGGCGCGCGGCGTGCTCGGGAATATCGAGGGCCAGCTCGCGGACATCGACAAGATCATCGACCTCGAGCCCGACAAGCCCTCCGGCTACAACCTCCGGGGCCTGGCCCGGAACCGGAAGAAGGATTTCGACGGGGCGATCGCGGACCTCACGAAGGCCATGGAGCTCGCCGGCGACGACAAGCGGGCCTGGCAGAACGCGCTGGAGTATCGCGTCGTGGCCCACCGGAGCAAGTGGGGCGCGCTGCGCGACGCCGGCCGGCCCGAGGAGGCGAAGGAGGCGCTGCTCCTGGCCATCGCCGACCAGAAGAAGTGCCTCGAGGAGAATCCGAAGAACGCCTTCGGCCGCGCGGAACTGAGCCAGTACTACCGGGAAGGGGGGGACGTCGCGGCCGCCGACGCGGAGCTCGCGGAGGCGATCAAGATCAACCGCCAGGTGGCCGCGAATTTCTACGCCCAGCAGGCGCACCGGCTGTATGTCGACAAGAAGTGGGCGCGGTCCCTCGAGTTTTACCGCCGCTCGATCGACATCGATCCTCTCCGCGCCGGCCAGCGGCCGCTCTACGTGTGGCTTCTCCGCGGCTGGCTGAAGGAGGCGGAAGCCGCGGGCGCCGAACTCGCCTCGATCATCGACGAGAAAAAGGTGACGATGGAGGAATGGGACCTCAAGATCGCGTCGTTCATGGTGGGCCGGATGTCGGAGGAGGACCTCTTCAAGGCAGCCGGGACGAAGGACGAAAAAGCCGCGAAGGGCCGCCGGTGCGAAGCCTACTGCTTCGCGGCCGAGAAGCGCCACATCGCGGGCGATGTCGAGGGCGCGAAGGCGCTCTACAAGCGCTCCATCGAGCAGGAACAACGGAACTTCCTGGAAACGTACCTGTCGGAAATGAGGTTGAAGGACTTGGAAAAGAAATAGCTCTCGTGTCGGTCATTCTCCCTTTGCTTACCGCTATCACCGCTCTTTCTCCGCTCTTCCGGGGCCCTTCCCTCTCCTTGGGTATTCCAATTTCGTGATATAGTAAAGTCAGGTTAGGAGAGAGGAACATGGTCAAATCCCTTTGGTCACCGGTCTTGGTTCTTGCCTGTGTCACCACGGTACAAGCTCAAGAATCCCTGCTCCCCACGCATATCAGCGACTCCGGTGAAGTCACGGTCACCGCCTTCCTCCGGTTCCAGGCGGGCCAGGGCACGCTGAGCAATCCCGCCTTCGAAGTCGATTTCGACGACACCCACTTCCTCGCCGAGTTCCGCGTCGGCGTCGGCGTCGGAAGCGGGTTCGAGATCGAGGCCTCGTTCCCGTTCGAGTTCACGGGGACGGGCGAGGCGGATGAGGGCAACGTCGAGTTCGAAGTGGAGACGGCGGGGCTCGGCGACCTGACGATCGAAGGCAACTACCTGATCGTGCCCTCGGTCAAGGCGACGCCGCAGGTGATCGCCGGACTCGTGATGGTCCTGCCGTCGGGCAACGACGACTTTCCCACCCCGGAGATCCGGTTCGGCGGCGTCCAGGTCCAGGACGGCGAGGAAGGCGGCCTCGGCGAGGGCGTCTTCAAAGTCGGAGTGCAGTTCGGCGTCAGCCAGAAGCTGACCGGCTCCCAGATCTACTTCGCCGCGCGCTACCTCGTCTCGACCGGCACGCAGGACGAGGACGATCTCGAGATCGACCATCCGGATGTCTTCTCGCTGCTGGCCGGCGCGATGCTTCCGCTCGGCGAGACGTCCAACCTCGACCTGCGCCTGACGCTGCAGCACGTGGGCGACGAGATCGCCGAGGACGATTTCGGAGCGGAATCGACCGAGGAGGCGCACATCAACGTCAGCCTCGATTCGCGCTTCTACTTCACGGTCGGCTCGACGGCGACGCTCGTGCTGGGCGTCAACCTCGGCTGGGTCCAGGATCACGCGGTCGACGAGGAGGCGGACCTGGACCTGGAGGAGGTCTTCACGTACGGCGTGCTGATCGGCCTGCACCTGCGGCTGGGCGTGCCGCTCGCGGGCAAGTAATCGTGGCCTACTTGTTCTGAACCCGCCTCAGGAGTTCCCGGGCTTCGGCCAGGTTGGGATCGAGCTCCAGCGCCTTCTCCAGGTGCGTCTCCGCCTCGGCTTTCCGGCCGACCATCATCAGGACCTTGCCCAGGTCGGCGTACGCCTCGGCCCGCTTCGCGTCGAGCGCCACCGCCCGCTGGATCTCCGTCAGGGCGTCGTCGTACTTCCCGGCCGACGCCAGCACCTGGCCCAGCGTGTGGCGCGCGTCCGCGCCGTCCCTCAGCTCGATCGTCTCCCTCAACGCCTGGGCCGCCTCGGCGAGCTGCTTGCCGTGGAAGAGGGCGACCCCCAGGTTGAGCAGGGCCTGCCGGTAGTAGGCGTCCAGGGCGAGGGCGCGGCGGAACGACTCCGCGGCTTCCGCGTGGCGGCCCTGCATCCCGCGCAGGATCCCAAGGTAGTAATGCGAAATCGGGAACTGCGAGTTCATTTCGATCGCCCGCGAGAGCGCGCGGTCCGCCTGGTCGAATTCGTGGCGCGAGAGGTGATAAGTCGCGACCGACGTGAGATCCGCGTGAAACGTCCCCTTCCCCAGGTGATCGACTGACAAGGCGATTTCCGCGTCGTCGACGGGCCGGTAGAACGCGCGACGGAGGCGGCCCTCGGAGTCGAACACGAATGCGGAGCCGGCGTCGCCCTTCAGCGCGGCGGCCGCGGGATCGGCGGCGTTCTGGACCTTGTAGACCCCCGACACGCCCGCGGGCGCCTTGATGCGGCCGGCGATGCGGGGCGGATGGGTCCACTTCGGGACGATCTCGTACATCGGCGCATCCCCCTGCTTGAGGACGATCCGCTGGTTGACGCCCAGCTGCTTGTAGGTGTCGACACTCCCGTCCCTCCAGCGGACCTCGATCTCGTCGATCATGGACGCCGTGCCGAGGCCGAAGTGGAGATCGAGGAGAGTCTGGGTGGCGAATCCCGTCGTGGCCTTCACGAAGTCGCGCTGCGTCACGCCGCCGGCTTTCAAGGCGACGCGGGCCCCGATCGCCTGAGGGTCTCCTTTCACGGCCTCGAGCCGGACGCGCGCGAAATTCCGGGCCGGCGACCGGTTCTCCATCAGCTTCAGGCCCTGGAGGCTGAGGCACGCGAGGTCGAGGTCGCCGTCGCCGTCGACGTCGACCGGCGCGACCGCGCGGCCGTCGTCGTCGAAGTCGATCGCGAAGGCGTGGCCCGCGTCGTAGAACTTCGGCCCCTCCGCGTTGAAGAAGAGGCAGTCCCGCTCGTAGCCGCTCCAGCTCCCGCGGAATTTCGGATCCTGGAAGGCCTGGGTCTTCTCGGTCCGGCCCTCCTGGATCGCCAACGCGTCGCCCAACGAGCGCTTCCAGTAAGGCGGTCAGTAGTCGGGCGCCGCGGGGTCGCTGTGCGTCGTGAAGCCGTTGGCGACGAAAAGGTCCTTGTCGCCGTCGTTCTCGAGGTCGAAGAAGACGCATCCCCACGCCCAGTCGGCGCGCGCGACGCCGCGCGGGATCCCGGTCTCCTTCCAGCCGTTCTCCGGCTCGTAGAGCGCGTTCCCCCGGACGGAGAAGAGGAGCTTGTGGCGCGTGTCCTCGCGCAGGGTCCGCGTCACGGCGATCATCCGGTTCCCCGCGTGCGAGTACATGTTCGAGACGTAGACCGAGAACTTCCCCTCGTTGTCGAAGTCGGCGATCGCGAGCCCCATGCCGAACGCGGGGTCGCGGACGAGCGGGTGGTCGGGCCGCTCGTCGAAGACGGCGTTGCCGCGGTTCTCGTAATAGTTGTCGGGCCCGAAATCGTTGACCACCAGGAGGTCGAGGTCGCCGTCGGAGTCGAAGTCGAAGAACTCCGCGGCGTACCCGTACCGCCGGTCGCGGATCCCGCGCGCCTCGCCCTCCTCCGAGAACTTCAGCCCGCCCTGGTTGATGAAGAGGAGGTCTCGCTGGCCGCTCTTCGCGTCGAGGAAGTTGAAGTCGAGCCCGCTGGACTGCGAGTTGTTGTAGCCGGTGATGAAGAGGTCGAGCTTCCCGTCGCCGTTCGCGTCGCCCGCGGCGACGTGGTGGAAGAGGAGCTCGCGGTTCGTGGGCGGGTTGTCGAAGACCAGCGCCTCGCGGAATTTCCACGCGTCGCCGTCGCGGACGTAGAGGCCGAGGCACGCCCGGGTCTCGCGGTACCACTTCGGATGGGTGCTGACGAGCTCCTCGACGCCGTCGCCGTCGAGGTCCAGGTGCAGGTAGAAGAGCCCGCCCTGCTCGGGCAGCTCCTTCGGCGTGAACCCGCCGCGGCCGTCGTTGAGGAAGAGGACCGTCCGGCGGTTCTCGTTGGTCGCGATGAGGTCGGGAAAGCCGTCGCGGTTCCAGTCGACGGCGGAGAGCGCGCCGACGTTGGTCATCGTGCGGTTGTCGATGACGGACTGGAGCGCGGCGCGGCCCTCGGCGGAATAGGCGAACTCGAAGCCGGTCGGATCGGTGATGTCGGCGAACGCGGAGCGGGCGGATTCGACGAGCTGCGCTTGTCCGTCCGGGGCGGGGAACTCGATGCGGCTGATCTTCCAGTCGCCGACGGGGCCCGCGAAATCGACGGCGAAGTCGCCCTGGACCTCGAGCCGGCGGTGGTCCGGCCCCTGGCCGGAGAGCCACCAGTGGTAGAGGCCGCGGTCGCGTCGACCGCCCTTGTCGAGGAGAAACGTGAAGCAGCGGAACTGGCTGCGGGAGATCGCGGTGTAGCGGTCGGCGAGCGCCTTCAGGCGCTTGAGGAAATCGTCGGCTCCGGTCTCGGGCACGGCGGCGCCGGCGAAATCGGTGATCCCGAGGCCGTCTTCATCGAGCCGCTTCCCTTCCTCGACCGTCGCGAATCGGGCGCGGAAGTCGGCGGTGAACGAAGCTCCCAGGCCGTCGAAGTCCTTCTTGGTGAGGGGCCCTGAAACCGCCTTCTTGAGGAACCCGCCCGCCAGCGCCTGGGCGTCTTCCATCGCGTCGTAATCGGTGACGGCGTCGATCGGGGGCGGCCGGACGGTGTGGACGATGACTTCGGTTCGGGTGCGGGGGATGAGGAACCACCCGATCGCGGCGGCGGCGGCCGCCGCGCAGAGTATCCCCACCCACCCGTTCTTCCCACCCATGGCTGGGCCCATGATAACCCATGACGAAAAAGATCAAACATTTACTACGGAGGTTCCGTATGCGCCGGATTTGGCCCGCCGCCCGTTCCGTCGAACGCGAGCGCGTCGGAGAGATCGGGCTTCCCCTGATTCCACCCTCGTGGATTCCGGGAATTGAGGATTGTTATCATCTGATCCGTGCGCGTTGAACTCTCCTCCGGACTCTGGGACGGATACTACGAACAGTACGGCGGGCGCCACGGACAGACGATGACGCTGGAGTTCGCGGACGGCCTCATGCGGGGCGACGGGATCGACTCCATCGGGGCGTTCACGATCGAGGGCGAGTACCGCGTCGACGCCGGCGACGTCCGCGTCGGATGGATCAAGACGTACGAGGGCCGGCACAGCGTCCTGTACCTGGGTCATCTCGATAACGGCCGCATCGTGGGGCGGTGGGAGATCCAAGGCTGGGGCGACAAGTTCGCGCTGAAGCCGGTTCAAAAGAGGATTTTATGACC
>DASTON010000201.1:0-4608 GCA_035762525.1 Planctomycetota bacterium
GCGAAACTCAACACGACGACTGCCAGGAGCTTCGTTCCCCACGCGCGGCGACGTCGGCGGGGCGGGGGCGCCGGCCAGCCGCAGACGGGGCACCGGCCCTCATAGGGAAGCGCCTCGCTCCCGCAATCCCAGCACCCGTACGCGCGCACTCTATGTTCCCTGACTCAACGGACCGGAATCGCGGTTCCCACTTGAGCCGGACGATACCGCGCCCGATTGTGAGCGCCCACGACCGTCGTGATGATGATCGCCCACAAGGCGATCCAGATCACCGCGGCATACATCCCCTTCATCGTGTAGTTGTGCGTCTTGGGCGGCAGGTCATTGTGGATGCAGTGAAAGTGCGCCTGCCGGCTTTCCCGATCTCGCGCGAGGTGCATTTCGTTACTTCCCTGGCGTGCGGACGCCTGTCATCGTGACCAGGTATACGCAGGTGCCGCTGTCGCATCGGCGCCCCGTGCAACCCCGTTTGGAACACATCGACACCTCGGCCGTCGATTCAAACACCGGGCCTCCCGCGGGCGACTGACCAATACGGGAACCCGGCAATCCGGGCGTCCCGCATCCCGCCAGGAAGGCGGCCGCGGCGACCAGAAGCGCGCGGGCCATTGTGCTCTTGACGCCAGTCACTTCGATTCACCAGTCCTACAGTGAGGCATTGCCGATAGGCACACGGTTACGGCGCACGCTTTGCAGGTGACATGACCGTGGGACACTATTGTGTGGAACTCGTGTCTAACGGAGTAGGCCCCTAGGCCATGGCACGGAGGCCGCGACCCGAAAGCGAGTCTCTGAATTGTCAAGGTGGCTAGCCCTATCAGCAGCACGACACCCACCAGTGTTTTCAGGCTAAATCTCACGGTCGCGGCCCGCCTTCCTAATCGTCAATCTTCAATCGTCAATCGCTCGTTTGAACCTTGGACTTCCTATCCACTCAATCTTCCTGGACTGATTCTTTCCATCTCACGAACTTCGCCATTTCTTCGGGCGTGGTCTGGGGATGGATAAGCCGCGCGGCGACCTCGAAATCCGCGCGCGACAGTTCCCGCACCTTGAGGCGGTACTTTTTCACCTGGTCCAGACCCCGATCGATCAGACCAGGAATTTCGCGGTTCATCTCCTCGATCATGCTCGTCGTCACTTCCTTGCAGAACCGCTCGATCTCGCGGCCGCTGTAGCCCGCCGTCATCTCCGCCAGCTCGGCGATCGGGACGGGCGTCCGGTAGCCCTTCTTCTCGAGGTGGATCCTCAGGATTCTCTCGCGGGTCGCGGGATCGGGCAAGGGGATAAGGATCTTCTTCTCGAAACGCGACAGCACCGCGGGGTCGAGGTCCCACGGGCGGTTCGTCGCCGCGATCGTCAGGACATAGATGTCGGTGCGCCCCTTCTGGTCCATCCCGTCGAGCTCGGACAGGAGCGTCGAGAGGATGCGCCGCTCGGCGCCGGTGTCGGACGCGTCGCGCTTGCCGCAGAGCGACTCGAATTCGTCCAGGAAGACGACGCTCGGCGACGTGTCGCGCGCCGTCCCGTAGAGCTCGCCCAGGATCTTCGAGCTCTCGCCGAAGTACTTCGAGAGCACGCTCGAGATCTTCACGTTGAAGAAGACGCTCGGCACGTCCTCGGTCGAGCGGATCGCGTTCGACGTCGCGGCCGCCAGGAGCGTCTTGCCCGTGCCGGGGGGGCCGTAGAAGAGGATCTTCGTCCACGCGGAGACCTTCACGTGCTCCGGCTGCTGGGCCAGCGTCATCCCGAGCGCGAACTTGATCTCGTCCTTCGTCTCGTCGAGCCCGCCGATGTCGTTCCACGTGACGTTGGCGTTCGTCATGAGGTTGGAGACGATCGCGCGGATCTCGGGCGAGGAGCCCGCGGGGGCGGACTCGGTCGCCACGCTCGATCCGTTGTCGGCGGGGGGCGCGGGGGCGCGCTCCGCGATCTCGCCCGTGCGGAGCTTCTTCGCCATTTCGCGGTATTCGATCGCTTTACGTTTGCGCCGCTCCTCGGCCTCGCGGCCGGTCGCCTGTTCTGCGAAAAGCGACATCAGGCTCGCGGCCTTGTCGTAGGCCGCGGCCGCGCGCGAGGAATCCCCGGCTTCCGACGCTTGTCGCGCCCGGGAGAGAGCCTTCTTGATCGGTTCGTGGAGATCCAAGTCCATTTACTCTGTCTCGGCGTCCGCCTCGCCCTTTTCCTTCGTGCGAATGGCCTTGTCGGCGGCCTTCAAGCCGTCCTCGAACGAGTCGATCTCGCCCTCGTCCATCTTCTGCCACACGTTCATGACCTCGTCGCCTTCCTTGCCGAGGTCCTCGAAGAGGTGCTTGCTGCCCTCGGTCACCGTGGAGAGCGCCTCGTTGAGCTTCTCCACGTACATCTCCTGCGAGATCTTGTCGTCCTCGAGGAGCATCACGAGCTCGGTCTCGTCCACGCGATTCAGCAGGTGGCCGATCCCGTCCTTCGCCGACTGCCGGCGCTCCAGCGCCAGCTTGAGCGCGGAGATCGTCGTCAGCTCCTTCGAGAGGATGTTGAGCTCGCGCTCCAGCGTCTTCACGCCGCCCGACTTGATCTCGTAGAGGCGGGCCAGCTGGCGGCGGCGCGACGGCGACTTGATCTTCGAGCCCTTGGAGAAGATCTCCTCGCGCTCCTTCTCGAGCTTTTCGAGTTTCGAGATCGTCTGGTTCTCGCGGATGCCCAGCTTGATCTCCTCCCGCTTCACTTCGATCAGCGAGAGGTCGCGCTTCCGCTTGAACCAGCTCTTGATATCCAAGTTCATTTCACAAGTCTCCGACGTTTACCGTTTTCCGTTCGCCGTTACGTTCACCGTTTGCCGTTCACCGCCACGATCGCCGTTCTGAACGGCCGACGGTCAACGGCCGACGTCACGGAAAACGGCCAACGGCACACGTCTTCTCATTCGGTTCCGGTTCCGCTTCCTCCGCATTGCGCTCTTTCCGCTCCTTGCGGCCGCCGGACTCGCGCGACTCCGAGGCCTCCTTCAGGCCCTGGTCGAAGTCGAGGTCGCCCTCGTCCATCGCCTCCCAGGTCTTCAGGACCTCCATGCCTTCGTTGCCGATGTCCTGCGTCTCGTACGCCGGGTCGTTGACGACGCCGAGCACGAGGTCGAGCTTGCCGAGGTAGACCTCCTCGCTGATCCGGTCGTCCTCGAGGAGCATCGTGATCTTGCCCATGTCCTCGTCGGACAGGTTGGCGAGCAGGTTCTTCGACCCCGGGACCTGGCGCTGGCGTTCGAGGATGACCCGGATGCGGTTCAGGGTCATGAGCTCCTTGACGACGCGCGACAGGTCGCGCTCGACGATCGAGACGCGCTGCGAGGTCTCGTTGAACCTCCGCGCGTAGATCCGCCGGCGCGCGGGAGACTTGGTCTTCGACCCCTGGTTGAAGATCTCCTCGCGCTGCTTCTCCAGCTTGTCGACCTGGTTGATGTGCTGGTTCTCGCGGATCTCGAGCCGCTTCTCCTCGACCCGCAGCTCCTCGAGCGACAGGTCGGTCAAGCGCTTCCGTCTACGAAAAATCTTGTCGATGATCGACATTTCGTCTCCTACAAACCCGTTTCCCGTATCCCGTTGCCTGTTTCCCGTGGTCGGGCAGCGGGCAACCGGCAACTGGCAACCGGTAACCGGCTAGTCCTCAAATTCGATTTCGGGTCTCTCGTCTGACTTTCGTTCAGGGGCCGGCGTTTCCTTCGCCTTCTCTTTTTCCGGCGGTTTCTCGGGCTCCTCCTTCTCGATCTCCGCCTTCTCGATCTCGAGATCGGCCCGCCGTTCCATCTCGCGGAGGATGCCCTTTTCCTCCTCGTCGGGCTGGGCCGGCTCCGCCGTCTGCGCGATTCCCTGCGCGAGCTCCTTCGACTTCTCGAGGTTCTCGAGCAGTTCGCGCGCGCGGATCGCCATCTCCTCCATCGTCTTCTTGTCGGGCAGCTCCTCGGTCGTCAGCTCGAGGACCGTCTCGAGCGACCCGATGTGCTCGTTGAAGATCGTGATCCGCTTGTTGTAGATGTTCTCGATCCGGCCGTTCAGCTCCTCGACCTTGGTGCGGATCTCCTTGATGCGGCGCGCGAGCATGAGGCGGCGGCTCTCGCTCACCTCGCCCTTGCCTTCCTCGAGCAGCTCCTCCTCCTGCGAGCTGAAGACCTCGAGGTCCTGCATCGCGCGGCGGCGGCGCTGCTCGTCGCGCCGGCGCGCCTCCCGGATGAGCGCCAGGGCCTCCCGCTCGTTGCGGGCGCCCCGGTAGAGCGGCGTGACCTCCTCGGGGATGTCCTTCACGCCCAGCAGTCGTCGGATCTTGTCCAGCATGCTTCCTCTAGCCACGTACGAAGTCCTTAGTCCTTGGTCCAAAGTCCAAAGTCATCCGAAGTCAGAAGTCCGGAGTCTGGAAGTCCAGGGTCGGAAGATGCGTCACGTTGAACTTCCGGACTCTGGACATCCGGAGTTCCAGTGACGTTGGACCTTGGACCTTGCACTTTGGACTTCCTAACCATAGGTCCTCACCAGTCGGAAGGGCCGCGTCCCGGTGTCGAAACGGACGAACCGGTCCTCGGCCGCGACCCGCTCGAAAGCCTCGCGGATGATCGGAATCGGATAACCCAGCTCGTCGAAC
>DASTON010000202.1:0-3590 GCA_035762525.1 Planctomycetota bacterium
GTCGTGGGTGGCGCTTCCCAAATGCGGCAAGAGAACGACATTCTTCAGTCTCAGGAGCCCCGGGTTGACCTTGGGCTCGCGTTCGTAGACATCCAGGCCCGCTCCCGCGATGCGCTTTTGCCGAAGCGCCTCCGTCAGAGACTTCTCGTCGACGATCGGACCGCGGGCGGTGTTGATCAGGATCGCCGTCGATTTCATCAATCGCAGTTCGGACGCGCCGATCAGGTGATGCGTCGACTTGTTCAGCGGGACATGGATCGACACGACATCCGATGCCTTCAACAGGCGGCGAAGCGGGATGCCTCCCGAACGGGAATGCAGGAGGACCTTCATCCCGAATCCTCGGGCGCGGCGCGCGACGGCTCGACCGATTCTCCCTGCGCCCACAACTCCAAGTGTCTTGCCCCGCAGTTCCAGGCCACGCATCAGGTCGAAGTCCCAACCCTTGAAGCGCCCGGCGCGCACCATCGCGTCCCCTTCGACGACGCGCCTCGCGACGGCCAGGATCAGGGCCCACGTGAGATCGGCCGTCGACTCGGTCAGGACTCCCGGCGTGTTCGCGACGAGGATTCCGAGACGCGTCGCCGCCACCACATCGATGTTGTCCACTCCTGCCGCCACATTGGCGACGATCCGGAGGCCTTTCCCCTCCTCGAGAACCCTCCGGTCGATGCGATCGGTCAGGAGCGTGATGAGCGCCTCGCTGTTCCTCGCCGCGTGGATGAGGCTTCCCTTCAGAAATGAGTAACGAGGGAGCCGAAGGGGATCTTTGAAGCGATACGTGACGGTAACGGTCATCGACGGGCGATCTTGTTCAGGGCGTCGATGCCCCGCTTCAGGACTTCGTCGGATTGGGCGTACGAGATGCGGAAATGGGTCCGGCGCTCGGAGCACGCCGATCCCGGGACCACGAGGCACTTCGACTCGATCGCGCGGCGCACGAATTCCTCATCCGTCCCCCACGGGCACTTGGGGTAGACGTAGAAGGCGCCCTGCGGCGCGACGATCTCGAACCTGTCTTTCAGGCCCTGCACGACGAGATCGCGCTTGCGGCGGTACGCCTCGACGACGGGCTTCATGTCGAGGTCGTAGGCCCCCAGCGCGGCCGCCTGCGCCGTGGAGGGCGCGCAGACGAACGTGAACTGCTGGAGCATCGCCATCTTGTCGACGATGTCGCGCGGCCCCGCCGCGTACCCCAGCCGCCACCCCGTGACGCCGAACTTCTTCGAGAAACCGCCGATGAGGATCGCCCCCGGATCGTGCTTCAGGGCGCACTCGTGCGCGAAGTCGAACGAATACGCCTCGTAGATCTCGTCCGACACTAGCAGGATGCCCCGCCGCTTCGCGACCGCGGCGATCGCCGCCACCTCGTCGCGCGCATACGCGACCCCGGTCGGATTGACGGGATTGTTGAAGAGGATCGCGCGCGTCTTCGGGGTGATGAGGGCTTCCAGCCGGTCGGGCTTGATGCGGAAATCGGGATAGGTGTCGAGGAAGACCGGCTTCCCCCCGAAGAAGTTGACGAGGTGCTTGTAGAGAACGAAGTAAGGGTCCGGAACGATGACCTCTTCCCCCTCCTCGAGAAGCACTCCCAGGGTCAGGAAGAGCGCGCCGGCGGATCCGGACGTCACGATCACGCTCCCGTCGCGGAAGCCCGCGGTCCGCTCGAGATCCGCCTTGATGCGCTCGACCAGGGCGGGCATCCCCTGGGTCACCGTGTACTTGTTCCGGCCGTCGCGGATCGCCTCGACCGCCGCGCTCTGGAGCCGCTCCGGAGGGGGGAAGTCGGGCTGGCCCAGGGAGAAGTCGGCGGCGTCGGGCATTCCCTGGATCAAGTCGAAAATCCGGCGGATGCCGGAGACCTCGATCTTGTCCATCCGACGAGCAAAACGGGTCATCAGTGAGCCGCTACCCTATCAGGCGAAGCTCCAAGCCTCAAGCTGCGGAGCTCCCAGCTGGGCTTCGAGCTTCAAGCTCCGAAGCCAGAGGCTGCGCAGCTCCGAAGCTGTGGGCTTGAGGCTCGAAGCTTGTGGCCCAGCCGGGAGCTTGAAGCATGGGGCTTGAAGCTGTCTAATCGCCGTCATGGACACCACCACGCTGGCCGACCCCTTCGAGCTGACCGAAACCCAGCAGATGATCCGGGACACCGTCCGGGACTTCGCCCGGAAGAACCTCGCCCCCCGCGCGGAGGAGCTGGACCGGAAGGGCGAGTTCCCGATGCAGAACTTCAAGGAGATGGCGGAGCTGGGGCTCACCGGCATCCCCGTCCCCGAGGAATACGGCGGCGCCGGCGCCGACATCCTGTCGCAGATCCTCGCGGTCGAGGAGATCGGCAAGGTCTGCGGATCCACGGCGCTGACGCTCGCGGCCCACACGTCGCTCGGCACGATGCCCATCGTCGAGTTCGGCAACGAGGACCAGAAGCGCAAGTACGTCCCGCCCGCGGCCCGCGGCGAGGTGATCGCCTCGTACGGGCTCACCGAGCCCCAGGCGGGTTCGGACTCCGCCGCCACCGCGACCACCGCCACGAAAGTGGCCGGCGGCTGGAAGCTCCAGGGCACGAAGATGTTCATGACCAACGCGAGCGTCGCGGGCATGTACGTCGTCACCGCCGTGACGGACAAGGACGCCGAGAAGCACCGCCGGATCAGCGCCTTCATCCTCGATCGCGGCATGAAGGGCATCTCCGTGGCGAAGAAGGAGGACAAGCTCGGGGTCCGCGCCTCCGACACCTGCATCGTCAACTTCGACGACGTGACGGTCCCCGACGCGAACCTCCTGGGCGATCGAGGACAGGGCTTCACCTACTTCATGAAGATCCTCGACGGCGGACGCATCGGCATCGGGGCGCTGGCCCTCGGTCTCGCCGAGGGGGGCTACGAGCGCGCCGTCCAGTACGCCCGCGAACGGCGCGCCTTCGACAAGCCGATCGGGATGCACCAGGCGGTCGCGTTCAAGATCGCCGACATGGCCGTCCAGATCCAGGCGTCGCGCCACCTGATCTACCACGCGGCCCGGCTGAAGGACGCGGGGCGGCCCTACAAGCGCGAAGCCTCGATGGCCAAGCTCTACGCGTCGGAGATGGCGATGCGCGTCCTGCGCGAGGCGATCCAGGTGCTCGGCGGATACGGCTACATGACCGAATACCAGGTCGAGCGCAACTACCGCGACGCCAAGCTCTGCGAGATCGGCGAGGGGACGAGCGAGATCCAGCGCATCGTCATCTCCCGCGACATCCTGGGGAAACTCTCGTGAGGCTCGCGTCTGCGGCCGCGCTGCTCCTGCTGGCGGGATGCGGCAAGAAGGACGAAACCAAGGCGGTCGACGAGGCGTACAACTCGTTCAAGTACCGCAATTTCATCCTGGGCCAGACCTTCCCCGGCGGACGGACGCTCGGTGGAACGATCAATCTCGACGCCTCCCGCGAGGGGGGCGGCGCCCAGGATTGGATCGAGATCGCCGTCAACGGAGATGTGCTGGGTCGAACCACCGGCGCCCACCAGGTGTCGCAGCAGGTCAATTTCCGCCCTGGGCCCAACAAGGTCTCCTTCTTCATCAGCTCCGTGCGCCGGTTCTGGGACTACGACGTG
>DASTON010000203.1:0-7830 GCA_035762525.1 Planctomycetota bacterium
CGGGCCCTGCAAGCTCAAGATCAGGATCGAAGTCGCAGGCGCCAAGGTCCACGAGCGGGTCGAGGACGAGTACAAGAAGCTCGCGCAGACCGCCGAGCTCCCCGGGTTCCGCAAGGGCCACGCCCCGCGCCCCATCCTCGAGCGCAAGTTCGGGAAGGCCCTCCTCGACGACCTGAAGTTCGAGCTCCTCTCGGGTTCGTTCGAGGAGGTCAAGGAATCCCACAAGCTCGAACCCCTCGGCGAGCCCGACGTCGACGTCGAGAAGGTCGAGGTGAAGGACAACTCCCCCTTCTCGTACGAAGTGACGATCGAGGTGAAGCCGAAGATCGACGTGAAGAACTACGCCGGCCTCAAGGTGAAGAAGGCCGAGGCGAAGGTCGACGACGCGGACGTCGAGGAGCACCTCAACGACCTGCGCGAGGAACATGCCGAGCTCGTCCCCACCGACGAGGCGGCCGCGGCCGGCGACCAGGTCATCGCCGACTTCGAACTCCGCGTCGACGCCGTCGCGAAGGAGAAGGCGGAAAACGTCGCGCTCTTCCTGAACGACAAGATCGCGTTCCACGGCGTCGAGCTCCCCGAGTTCCACAAGGCGCTCGCGGGGAAGAAGGCCGGCGACGCCGTCGACTACCCGCTCATGCTCGCCGACGACCACGCGGACAAGTCGCTCGCCGGCAAGAAGGCGCAGATCGCGGCGAAGATCAAGGCGGTGAAGCGCCGCCGGCTCCCCGAGCTGGACGCGACGTTCGCGAAGACGTTCGACATGGACTCGATCGACGAGCTGAAGGAAGACCTGCGGAAGCACCTGCAGCGCGAGAAGGAGCGCGAGGTCAGCGCCGGGCAGGTCCGGCAGATCCTCGACGAGATCCTGAAGGCGAACGACTTCCCCCTGCCCGAGGGCCTGATCGCCGCGAGCACGAAGGAGGCGCAGGAGCGCGCGCGCAGCGAACTGCTCATGCGCGGGGCCGAGGAGAAGGACGTCGACGCCGCGGTCGCGAGGCACGAGGCGGAATCGCGCGAGGCGCTCGTGCGCCAGCTCAAGGAGCGGTTCGTCCTCGAGGAGATCGCGAAGCGCGAGAAGATCTTCGTCACCGAGGACGAGGTCGACGCCCGCCTCCAGGCGATGGCGTCCCAGGCGGGCCGCCACCCCCACGAACTCCGGGAGATGTTCGAGGAGCGGGAGATGATGTCCTCGTTCCGCCGGTCCATGCGCGAGGAGAAGGTCCGCGACTTCCTCCTCTCCAAGGCCGTGATCGAGTAGCCCTCCGGCTCGAAGCCCAGCGGGGAGCCGGGAGCTGGGAGCCGAACCTCGGTTGCGGAGAAATTCGGCTCGGCTATGATGGGTGCGGATCCGGGAGAGACCTCACTATGGGCTACCTGACTCCGGTCGTCATCGAGAAGACGGGGCGCGGCGAGCGCGCGTACGACATCTGGTCGCGCCTCCTCAAGGACCGCATCATCTTCATCGGCACCCCGATCGACGACTACATCGCCAACCTGGTCATCGCCCAGATGCTCTTCCTCCAGATGGAGAACAAGAGCCAGGACATCAACGTCTACATCAACACCCCCGGCGGCAGCGTCATGGCGGGCCTCGCGATCTACGACACGATGCAGTTCGTCCATTGCGACGTCGCGACCTACTGCATCGGCCAGGCGGCCAGCATGGGGGGGATCCTCCTCGCGGCCGGCACCAAGGGCAAGCGGTACGCCCTCCCCAATTCGCGCGTCATGCTCCACCAGCCGTGGGGCGGCGCGCAGGGCACGGCGTCCGACATCAAGATCCACGCCGAGGAGATCCTGACCCTCAAGAAGCGGCTCAACGAGATCATCGCGAAGCACACGGGGAGGCCGATCCCCCAGATCGAGAAGGACTCGGACCGCGACAAGTTCATGTCGGCGCAGGAGTCCAAGGAGTACGGCCTCGTGGACGAAGTGGTCGAATCGCTGAAGGAGATCGGCGACGGCAAGGGCGGCGGCGACCTGGTCGCCCGAGAGGACCGCTGAGGGAAGATTGACGATTGAGGATTGACGATTGCCGGAAATCGTCATTCGGAAATCGGAAATCGCAATCTTGGCGCTAAAGTGGCCTTGATTGCCGATACTTGGATAAGCCATGACCAGCAAGAAGAAGACCGAAGGTCGGACTTGCACCTTCTGCACTAAAGCGGAGGGCATGGTCTCCAATCTCATCTCCGGCCCCGACAAGCCCTTCCCGATCTGCATCTGCAACGAGTGCGTCGAGATCTGCAACCAGATCCTGAAGGGCGACAAGAAGAAGACCTACAAGACGGCGCGCAGCGGCGCCCGCCCCTACCCGGTCAAGCGGCTCCCGACGCCCGCCGAGATCAAGGCGGAGCTCGATCAGTACGTCGTCGGCCAGGACCGCACGAAGCGCTCCCTCGCCGTCGCCGTCAACAACCACTACAAGCGGATCATGCACCCCGTGCTCGACTCCCAGGTCGAGCTCGAGAAGTCGAACATCCTCCTCGTCGGCCCCACGGGATGCGGCAAGACGCTCCTGGCGCGGACGCTCGCGCGCATCCTCGACGTCCCCTTCGCGATCGGCGACGCGACGACGCTCACCGAGGCGGGCTACGTGGGCGAGGACGTCGAGAACCTGCTCCTCAAGCTCCTCCACGAGACCGATTTCGACGTCGAGCGCGCCGAGCGGGGCATCATCTTCATCGACGAGATCGACAAGATCGGCAAGACGCAGAACAACCCGTCGATCACGCGCGACGTGTCGGGCGAGGGCGTCCAGCAGGCGCTCCTCAAGATGCTCGAGGGGACGATCTCCAACGTGCCCCCCCAGGGCGGCCGCAAGCACCCCGAGCAGGAGTACATCCAGGTCGACACGACGCACATCCTCTTCATCTGCGGCGGCGCCTTCGACGGCCTGGAGAACATCATCGCCCGCCGCCGCGGCAAGAAGCAGATCGGCTTCCGCACCGACGCGCCCTCCGGCGGCACGATGGACGAGTCCGAGCTCGGCGACACCCTCGACGCGGTCGAGCCCGAGGATCTCATCGAGTTCGGGATGATCCCCGAGTTCGTCGGCCGCCTCCCCGTGCAGTGCGTCGTCCGGCCCCTGACGCGGGACCAGCTGGTCCGCGTCCTCACCGAGCCCCGCAACGCCATCGTGCGCCAGTACAAGAAGCTGTTCGAGCTCGAGAACGCGCGCCTCGAGTTCACGCCGGACGGACTCGATGAGGTGGCGAGGAAGGCCATCGAAAAGAAGACCGGCGCCCGCGGCCTGCGGCAGATCATCGAGAGCAAGATGCTCGACGTCATGTTCGACCTCCCCTCGCGGAAGGATCCGCGCGAGTACGTGATCAACGGGCGCAACATCCGCGGGGAGGAGCCGATCGCCGCCAAGAAACTCACGCCGAAAAAGAGCGATTCGCAAAAAGAAGCGTCATAGAGTCGCGTCCTTGCGGTCTTAGGAATATGGTCACCGTCTACGCCACCACGGATCCCCGGCAGGTCGCCATCATCCAGATCGCCCTGAGGGACGCGGGCATCGCGTTCGAGGTCGCCAACGAGACCTCGTCTTACGCCGTCGGACTTCCCTCCCCCGCCGTCCCGATCGAGGTGCTCGTCCGGAAAGAAGATCAGCAGTCCGCGATCCGGGCCATCGAGCACGCGCTGCGGGCCATCGGCGAGGCGCCGCATCCCCAATGAACCGCTCGCTCGCGTTCGGAATGCTGATCGGACTGGCCGGCGGCCTGATCGCCGGCGCGCTCATCGCCAAGTCGAAGGCGCCGGTAACCCCCTCGCCCGTGGTCGCCCCTCCTCCACCGCCTCCTCCGATCGTCCTCTCCCCCGCGCCGGATCCCGAGGTTGCCGGCCTCCGCGCGGAAGTGACCGAGTTGAAGGCCAAGCTTGCCGCCGCCAACAAACCCCCTCCGCCGCCTTCGTCCCCGGGGACCTCGGAAGCCGACGCCGCCAAGCCGGGATGGAAGGAGAAACTCGACGAGCTCCTGAAGAAAGGCGTCACCGAGTACCAGGGCGAGGCCTTCCACGCGATGCTGGCGGAGCTGAAGAAGCTGGGCAAGGAGGGGATCGACAAGCTGGCGGACCGCCTCCTGCACGCCGAAACCGGAGGCGAGCGTTTCCTGGCCGCGGCGCTCCTGGAAGAACTGGGCGATCCCTCGGCCATTCCCGCGCTGGCCCAGGCGCTGCAGAAGGACGAGGACCTGCTCGTCCGCCGCATGAGCTCGCACGCCATCGCGATGATCAAGAACGAGACGGGACTCCCGTCGCTCCGCACCGCGATGAACTCCGACTCCGACTGGGGCGTCCGCGTCAATTCCGCGTACGGGGTCGCCAAGCTGGGACAAGCGGACGGCGTGAAGATGCTGGAGGATGCCTACAATTCCACGACGACTCCCGCCGAATACCGGCTGGCCGTGTTGGGCGGCCTGGCGGACGTGGCCGCGAAGTCGAGCGCGCCGATCTTCAAGAAGATCCTCACGGAATCGACCGACATTTCGGCGCTCTTCGTCACCATCGGCGCCGTTCAGAAGATGGGGGACCCGGCCTTTGTCCAGGACCTCAACCGGATCGCGGGCGACGCCAAGTACGCCGCGAACATCCGCGAGATGGCGAAGAAAGCCGCCGACGCCCTGGCCAAGTAGCCCGATTCCCCGTCTCTTTCCGGATTCCAGATTCCAGATTCCAGATTCCAGATTCTAGATTCCCCCTGTTACTATCGCACACCGGGAAGAAAGCGGCCGCTCGCGCCGTTCCTTCTCATGCATGGAGACGATCTCGATGGCGGTGGACAAGTCGCCGCGGAAAATCCGCGAGATGTTCGACCTCATCTCGCCGCGGTACGACTTCCTGAACCACCTCCTCAGCCTGAACGTCGACGTGCTGTGGCGGCGGAAAGCCGCCGAGAAGTGCGGTCCCCATCCGAAACGTGTTCTTGACGTCTGCTCCGGCACGGGCGACCTCGCCCTCGAGCTCCGGCGCCGGTGGAACTGCGACGTCACGGCGACCGACTTCGCGTACCAGATGTTGCGCCGCGCGCGCGCCAAGGGGCGCAAGGACGCCGGCGTCCGGTTCCAGCAGGCCGACACGGTCCGGCTCCCGTTCCGCGACGGCGCGTTCGACGCGTGCGCCGTCGCCTTCGGGTTGCGCAACGTCGCCGACACGAATGCAGGAATTCGGGAGATGGTACGCGTCGTGAAACCGGGCGGCCGGGTCGTGATCCTCGAGTTCACGACGCCGCCGTCGCGCCTCCTGAGAAGCGGGTACCGCTTCTATTTTTCGCGGGTGCTTCCGGCGATCGGCGAGCTCATCGCCCCCGCCCGTCGCGGGGCGTACCGGTACCTGCCGGAATCGGTCGAGTCCTGGCCGACTCCGGATGAGCTGACGCGCGCGCTCCAGCGGGCGGGCTTGAAGTCCGCGGGGTACGAGCGGCTGACGTTCGGCATCGCCGCCGTCCATTTCGGCACCAAGCCGGATGTCACCATTCGGTAACAAAAGAATTAAATGTCGAACGGTCGGGACAGGTTAACTATGTCGGAACTGGTGGCGCCCACAGACAACGAGCTGGTCGCAGCCGTACTACGAGGCGATGCGACCGCCTTCAACACGCTGGTGGAGCGGTACCAGAAGCTGGTCTTCAGCGTGGCGTACCGGATCGTGATGAACCGGACGGACGCGGACGACCTCGTGCAATCGATCTTTGTCAGGGTGTTCGGCGGGTTGAAGACCTTCGTGCCAGGCACGGATTTCAAGTCCTGGCTGTACACGATCGCCTTCAACACCTCCTTGAACGCCCAGAAGCAGGCGAAACGGCAGCAGGCGCTGGCCCGCAAGGCCGCCGCCGAGGCGCCCCAGTCGGACCGGGCCCACCCCGGCGCCGCGCTCATGTCGAGCGAGGCGCGGGAGGTCATCGAGAGCGCCATCGCCAAGCTGCCGGAGGAACAGCGCGTGGTCCTTCACCTGCGCCTCCGCGAGGGCCTGACCCACGAGGAGATCGCGAAGATCGTGAAGGCCCCGCCGGCGACGGTGACGTCGCGGCTCTTCCTCGCCCGCAAGAAACTGGAGCTGCTGCTCCGAAACGTGAAACTATGAAGACGTGCGACCAGGTCGGGGAACTTCTGCCCGCGCTCGCCGAGGATTTTCTCGGCGCGGCGGAGGCGGCCGAAGTACGCGCCCACCTTTCGACTTGCGCCGCGTGCGCCGAGTCCTGGAAGATCCAGGAGCTCATCAGCCGCCACTTCCGCGAGACGGACCTGGCGGATCGGCCGGACTATTTCTGGACCAAGCAGCGCAAGCACATCCTCCAGCAGGTCGGCCTCGGAACGTCGCGTTTCGACACCGCGGCGCCGGCGCCCCGCCCGATGCTCAAGTTCGCCCTGGCCGCCGCGGCCGCGGCGCTCCTGGTCGTCGGCGCGATGTCGCTCTTCAAGAAGCAGGATGTGGTTCCCTCGACCCCGGGCGGCGTCGCCAAGGAACAGCCGAAGAATGAGGCTCCGGTCGTCAACGTACCTCCGGAGCCGCCCCCGGTGGCTCCCGAGGAGAAGAAAGAGGATCTCGTCCGGAAGCAGGATCCTCCCAAAGAGACCAAGACGCCTCCCCTCGTCGAGGAGAAGAAGCCCGATCCGCCTCCGGTGACCGAGAAAGAGGAGCCGAAGAAGGAGCTTGTCGAGAAGCCCAAGCCCCCCAAGGACCCGCCCAAGGATCAGCCCAAGGACCCGCCCAAGGACCCGCCCAAGGATCCGCCCAAGGATGTTCCGGCGGTCGCGAACGCCGCGGTTGTGCCGGGCCATCCGAAGTACTCGTCGCGCCTCGCCCTGGAGCAGGCGGAAATCCTGATCCCGGTTTCGGCGGACACCAAGACGCCCCTGGTCAAGGAGCGCGATTCCCAGGAGCAGGCGCTGGCGTTCCTCAAGGCCGGAATGGCGCGGATCGAGGACATGGAGGCGATGCTCGCCAAGGATTCGAAGGCCGACATCACGGAAATGGTCGACGCGTACGCGGTCCTCGTCGGCGAGGGCGCCGCCCGCATCGTGGCCATGAGAACCTCGTCCGCCCAGGCCCGCGCGGAAGTCCGCTCCCATCAGCAGGCCCTGGCCAAGTTTCCCGAGGAACTGCGCAAGGGCGTCCTGGCCCCCGCCTTCCAGGCGGGCGATGCGCTCCTGGACATGAAGGTCCGGCCCCACCGGCACGCGGTGAAGGGTTCCGAGTCGGGCGCGCTGGCGTCGGCCCGCGAGGCGGTGGGACTCCTCTCCTTGATGCAGCCGAACAGCGGAGGCAACATCGCCAAGCGGGCGCAGTTTGGATTCAACATCTCGGGCCGGTACGTGACGGCGATCCTGGAGCAGGCCAGGCTCGGGCGCGCCCTCCAGGCGGAAGGCGAGTACGAGGGCTATCAGCGCCTGGTCGACGCGGTCGTCCGCATGCTCGAGTGGCTCGACCCCAAGGACCAGGCGGGCATGGTCGCGAAATCCAAGCTTGAACTGGGCGGATTCATGGTCCGGTTCAAGCGGTTCGCGGGACCCGAGCCGGTCAAGGCGGTCACGGGATATGCGGCCGATTGGACCGATTACATGATCCAGCACGTGTCGAACCTGGGCGATTTCTTCTCGGGCCGGCTGCCGGAGCCGCCGAAGCGGAGCCCTCCGCCGCCTCCCCCGCCTCCGGCGAAGGATCCGCCCAAGGACGAAAAGCCGCCGAAGTTCGGCGAGGATCCCGATCCTCCTCCGCCTCCTCAGCCGCCTCCGAAGGGCTTCGAAGAGCCCAAGTAGAAATACTGTCGGGTCGATGGTGGTGGTGGCGACCCCCGGCCGAAAGGTCGGGGGTTTTTTTATGCCC
>DASTON010000204.1:0-3035 GCA_035762525.1 Planctomycetota bacterium
CTTGTCCCGCGCCTTGAACTCGAGCAGGACGTTTTCCTCGCCCAGGAGCTCGCTGAGTTTCATGAGAGCTCCTTCAACTCCGCGACGCGGCTCTTGAGCTCGGCCAGCTTCGACTCGGCTTCCTTGAGTTTCGATTCGAGCTCCGCGGCCATCTCCGGCTTGGCTTTCCGGAACGCTTCGTTGGAAAGCTGGGTCCGCGACCGCGCCACCTGCGACTCCAGGGCGGCGCCCTCCTTCTCGGAGCGCGCGATCTCCTTCGCGGGATCGAACTTCCCGGCGATGCCCACGTACACCGTGACTTCCGACCCGGTCCAGCGCGCGGCGCCGGGCCGGCGCTCGAGATTCACCCCGCTCTCGACATTCGAGACAGCGGCCAGCCGGCGCACGATCTCCTCGACCTCCCCCGCCAGCGCGTTCTTGAGGTCCGCGGAGCGGAACGAAACGGCCGCGGGAAGCGACTCGGCGGCCGCAATGCCGTACCGGTTTTTCACTTCGCGGACCCCGCGGACGACTTCGAGCGCGGCCCCCATCCGGGATTCCAAGGGGGCGTCCACCGGCCCCGGCTTCGGCCACGGGGCCCTCAGGAGCGAGACTCCACCCAGCCGCACCGACAGTTCCTCGGTCACGAAGGGGCAGATCGGGTGAAGGAGCCGGAGAGACGCGTCGATCACGTGGCGCAGCATGCGGCGGGCGACCTCTTCGCCCAAGCGCTTCTTCGTCAGCTCGAGATACCAGCTGCAGAAGTCGTCCCACACGAACGCATAGAGCTCGCTCGCGGCGCGCCCGAATTCGTACATCTTGAAGGACTCGGTCACGACCTGGATCGTGCGATTCAGGCGCGAGGCGATCCAGCGGTCCTCCAGCTTCCATTCGCTTTCCGGAGGAAGGCCGGGCGAGGCCTCCGGGACGCTGGTCGCCACGTACCGGCACGCGTTCCAGAGCTTGGTGATGAAGTTTCGCGCCTGCTCGGTGCGCGGGACCGAGAGGTTCTTCCCGAACCGGAAATCCTGCGAGCCCGTCGAGAGCATCGCGAGGGCGAACCGCAGCGCGTCCGCGCCGTACCGCTCCATGAGGATGAGCGGATCGACGCCCGTCCCCTTGGACTTGCTCATCCGCTGGCCGGCGTCGTCCATGATCGTCGCGGTGATGATCACGTCGGAGAACGGCTCCTTCCCGCGGAACTCGAGTCCCATGAAAATCATGCGCGCGACCCAGAGATTGATGATCCCCCGGTCCGTCACCAGCGTCTGCGTCGGATAGAAGCGCTTGAGATCCCGCGTCTCCTCGGGCCACCCGAGCGTCGCGAAGGGCCAGAGCGCGCTCGAGAACCACGTGTCCAGGACGTCCGGATCCTGCTTCAGCTCGCCGCTTCCGCACTGTTTGCATTCCGTCGGGGCGTCCACCGCCGCGATCACGTGGCCCGACGAGCACGTCCACACGGGGATCCGGTGGCCCCACCAGATCTGTCGCGACACGCACCAATCCTGGATGTTCTCCATCCAGTCGAGGTAGATCCGGGCCCACCGCTCGGGATGGAACTTCACGCGGCCCGACTTCACGGCCTCGATCGCCGGGGGGGCCAGCGGCTTCATCTTCACGAACCACTGCTCGCTCAGGTACGGCTCGACGACGGTGTCGCACCGCTCGCAATGCCCCACCGGCGTCGCGTGCTCCTCTTCCTTCTCGAGGAGGCCCATCTCCTTGAGCCGCTCCAGGACCTGCTTCCGCGCCTCGAACCGGTCGAGACCCGCGAACGGGCCCGCCTGGTCGTTCATCTTCGCCGTCTCGTCCATCACGACGACGGCCGGAAGGCCGTGGCGCTTCGACACCTCCCAGTCGTTCATGTCGTGCGCCGGCGTCACCTTCACGGCGCCCGAGCCGAACTTCACGTCGACGGCCTCGTCCGCGATGACCGGGATCTCGCGATTCACGAACGGCAGGAGCACCTTCCTCCCCACGAATCCCGAGTAGCGCGGATCCTTGGGATGCACCATCACCGCCGTGTCGCCGAGCATCGTTTCCGGACGGGTGGTCGCCACGACGATGTGACGGCCGTCCTCCCCGGCGATCGGGTAGCGGATGTGCCAGAGCTTGCCCGCCTGGACGCCCTCCGGGCGCCGCACCTCGAGGTCGGACAGCGCGGTCATGCAGCGGGGGCACCAGTTGATGACGCGCTTGCCGCGGTAGATGAGCTTCTTCTCGAACAGGTGAACGAAGACCGTGCGGATCGCCCGCCCGTACGACTCGTCCATCGTGAACCGCTCGCGGCTCCAGTCGCACGAGCACCCCAGCCGGCGGAGCTGCATGTAGATCGTCTCGCCGTACCGCTCCTTCCACGCCCACACGCGGCGCAGGAAGGAATCGCGCCCCAGGACGTGGCGGTTGGTCCCTTCCTTCTTCAGCTCCTTCTCCACGACGTTCTGCGTCGCGATCCCCGCGTGGTCCGTGCCGGGGAGGTACAGGCACTCGTACCCCTCCATCCGTTTCCACCGGATCAGGAGGTCCTGGATGGTGTTGTTGAGCGCGTGGCCCATGTGGAGCGAGCCGGTCACGTTCGGCGGCGGGATGACGATCGTGAAGGGCGGCTTGTCCGACCCCGCGTTGGCGGTGAAGAGCCCCCGCTCCTCCCACGACTTATAGAGCCTGGATTCCGCTTCGTGCGGGTCGAATCGTGGCGCAAAGTCTGTCATTGGGGCAGAAATCAGAAATCAGACATCAGATATCAGTAGGAGCGGACAGTTTACAGTCCGCCGTTGCCTGCCGGAATGATGAGATTGAGCCTGTGATCTACTGACCGCTGGGAACTGACTGCTTCTGACTGATGTCTGATTCCTGATGTCTGATGTCTGTTCCTATTTTCCCTCGAAGTGCGGATGCGGGTACGAAGGCTGCTTCTCGGTCTCCTTCCCGGGCTTGCTGATCTCGATCTCCTTCACGAGCACGGACGGCGCCACGATCATGCCGGCGCCCCCTCCGAGCACGAGCCGCGCCGCCGTGTCGTCGCCGGTCGCCGCGAGGTCGCGAAGGACGCGCAG
>DASTON010000205.1:0-2775 GCA_035762525.1 Planctomycetota bacterium
GAGGTCTTCGGAGGATTGAAAGACCTTCAATCCCAGGAGTGCAGGTTCCACATTCCGGTGTGCGCGCCGGGTCGTTGGGGCCGCACCGTGTGACGCTCATTTCCGTAAACCGACGCCAGTAATCCGTAATCGGCCATCAGACGAGCTTCTCCGCCTTGTACCACTCGAGAGTCTCCTTGAACCCGTCTTCCGGCGTGATCGACGCTTCCCAGCCCAGGACTTTCTTGGCCAGGGCCGGGGAACAGACCCACGACTTCTGCGTCATCTCGATCGCCTTGTCGCGCGAGAAGAGCCCGCCGCGGCCGGTCATCTTCGTGTAGCCCTCGGCGAGCTCGCCCAGGAACCGGACGACGCGGTCGGGAATCGGCACGCGCAGCGCGCGCTTCTTCATGCCGCGCAGGATCAGGTTCGCGAGCTCCTTGAACGAGACCGGCTCGCGATTCGAAAGGAAAAACGTCTTGCCGATCCCCGCGACGCCGGCGGCGAGCGCCAGGCCGCGCGCGAGGTCGCGGACGTGCACCAGGCTCGTGAACTTGGGGCCGCCGATCTCCGGCCTCATGCCGCGGGCGAGCGTGCGGTAGAGGTCGAGCATCCCCTCGTCGCGCGGACCGTAGACGACGGGAGGACGAACGATGGTCGCTCCCCCCGTGCGACTCGACTTCACCGCCTCCTCCGCCTCGGCCTTGGAACGGCCGTAGAGCGAGACCGGCGCGCAGGGCAGGTCTTCCGTGAGCGGCCGGCCGTTGAGCGCGGGTCCGCAGGCGGTGATCGAGCTGACGTAGACGAACCGCTTCACCTTCGCCGTCGCGTCCAGGAGGTTTCGAGTCGCCTCGACGTTGCCCTTGCGGTAATCGGCGTAGGTTTCGCCGCGCAGGACGCCCGCGACATGGAAGACGGCGTCCGCGCCCTTCCCCACTCCGGACAACGAGCCGGCGTCGTTGAGATCCGCCCGCACCGACTCGACCTTTTTCCCTTCGAGCCATCGAAGCTTGCTCGTGGAACGAACCGTGCACCGGACGCTCCATCCCGCGGCGAGCAGCTCGTCGACGAGGTGGCTGCCGACAAACCCTGTTCCGCCCGTGACCAGAGCCAACATGGCCACCAGTGTAGCTTCCAGCCTCATGCCCCGAAGCTCCCAGCGGGGCTTCGAGCCTCAAGCTTCGAGCTAGAGGCTGCAAGCTCCGAAGCTGCGGAGCTGTGGGCTTGGAGCACGAAGCTTCGGAGCCCAGCTGGGAGCTGGGAGCCAGAAGCTGGAAGCTAAGATGACGTAATGAGTCTGAACTTGGCTCATGCATTCGTTCGTTACCCCGACATCGCCGGGGCCGCGTCGACCGCGTCGAGCTACCTCACGTCTTCGGTCAAGGAGCGCGGCGCGGGGATGCGGATCATCCTCGTCGCGAGCCCCGAAAAGTGGATCGGGGTCTACGCCGAGGGCAACAACTCGGCGCCCGGGATCGCCCAGTACCTGTCTCGGGCGCTCGAAGCCGAGTCGTTCTGGTTCGGGCTCGCCGGCCGCTCGCTCGCCTTCCGCATCCAGCGGTTCAAGCTCGGGAAGCGGGTCGAGGAGACGACGGAGCCCGCGGGCCTCTTCGGGCCGGACGGCCCGGGAACGCTTCCGCTCTACCCCGACGCCGAGCTCGAGGTCTTTACCCGGCTCGGCCAGGCGGGGATACCCGAGGCGTACCGGTTTCTCCACGCGGAGGAGCTGGGGGCGCGGGCGACCGGGACGAACGACGCGGTGCAGATCCGCGTGGCGGCCGAGGGCGCGGAAGAGCAGCCGTTCGCCCATCGCCCTCCCGCGAATGCGACCGGCCTTCGCACGCTCTTCGACCGGTTCGACGAGGGGGCGTCCGTGGTCGAGGACGACCTTGTCGTGCGGGGCACGTTCGATCCAGATCGGGCCCGCGCGCTGTTCGGCACGCTCAAGAAGATCCACGGCCGGAAGCGGCCGCCGGCGGGCTGGTCGTTCCGTTTCGCGGTCGAGTCGCCCGAGGGTTCGGCGCTATTGGATCCCCTGCTGGCCCTGTATGCAGAGGAACGGAAAGCCGGCCGCGCTCCGTTCGAGCTGATTCGTCAGTTATAATTTGGACTCCATGCCTTATTTGATCGTTCGAGAATCGGGCGCCGAGCGCACCGTTCCTCTCACCGACGAGGAGCTGAGCATCGGGCGGTCGCGCCAGAACCCGATCCAGCTCGAGACCGACCAGTCCTCCCGCAAGCACTGCACGGTGAAGCGGGCGGGCCGCGGCTGGCGGATCGTCGACGAGCGCTCGTCGAACGGGACGTTCGTCAACGGCCTGAAGATCGACGAGAAGGAGCTCTCCGACGGCGACCTCATCGGGATCGGCAACGCGACGATCACCTTCAAGGTCGACGAACCGGCCGCGGCCGAAGCGCCGCGCCGCGCCCCCGAGGAATCGACGGTCTCCATCCCGATCCGCGACCGGAGCGTCCAGATCCTGATCGAGACCCTCATCGGCGCGTCGGCGATGCCGTCGATCGACGACTTCCTCCGGACGGCGGTGGACAACCTGATCGAGATCACGCAGGCCGAGCGCGGCGTCCTCTTCGTGATGGAGGGCGGCGAGATGCGCATCCGCCTTGCGCGCGACGCGGACCGCCGCACGCTTCCGGAGGTCGCGGGCATGAGCCGCTCGATCCCGAAGCAGGTCTTCGACTCGGGCAAGGCGATCTTCCTGCTCGACTCCGCCCAGGAGGCCGAGCCGTTCCAGAGCCGCAGCGTCGAGATCTACCACCTCCGCACCGTGATGTGCG
>DASTON010000206.1:0-9766 GCA_035762525.1 Planctomycetota bacterium
TGACGGACGACGAGGGGGAGTTCGTGGTTCCCTACCTGACGTTGATGCGAGAGGATGCGCCCCAGCGAGACCACGATCTGCGCGAGGTGTTCAACGCCTTGAGATGGATCGTGCGCACCGGCTCGCCGTGGCGGTACCTGCCGAACGATCTGCCTCCTTGGGAAGCGGTGTACCAGCAGACGCAACGGTGGGTGAAAGCGCAGGTGTTTGAGGTGAGGGTGCACGACTTGAGGCAGCTGCTGCGGATGATTGAGGGTCGGAATCCGGATCCCACGGCGGCGGTCCTGGACAGCCGGACGCTTCAAAGCACTCCGGAGAGCGGAGCGCGAGCCGGCTACGACGGCGCCAAGCGCAAGAAGGGCTCGAAGGTGCATGCGGCGGTGGACACGCTCGGGCACCTGTTGGCCCTGCACGTCGCTCCGGCGGATGAGCAGGATCGCGCCCACGTGAAACCCCTGGCTCGTGAAATCCAAGAGATGACCGGGCGTTCCGTGGAACTGGCCTTCGTGGATCAGGGGTATACGGGAGAGAACCCTGGGCAGGACGCAGAGAAGCAGGGGATCAAGCTACACGTGGTCAAGCTGCCGACGGCCAAGAGAGGATTTGTTCTGCTGCCGCGTCGCTGGGTCGTGGAACGTTCGTTCGCCTGGATGGCTCGATGCCGTCGCTTGGCCAAGGATAATGAGCGATTGCCTCGAACCGTGTCTGCCCTGCACTTGCTCGCGTTCGCCTGCCTCATGTTGAGCAGGCTGGTTCAAGTTGGTCCAGGCTCATAACACGCTCTAGACGCGCAAATAGTACGGCTTCGAGTGATGGCGTTCGACGCCGATGGTGAATTGATTCAGTTTCGCCACGAGTTTTTCACTGGAGGAAGCCAGGAAGAGATACTCGGAGCCGTCCCCCCTCAGGGATCCCGTTTCATGCAGGTAGTCGAGGTGTTCGCGCGTTTCATCCGCTGAACCCAGCGCCCGATGCAGGTAGTGCAGGAATTCATCCCGATACTTGCGGAGTCGCCATCCTTCGACAATGAGGGTGCTGACGCTCTTTGAGGACCGTCGAATCTGGGACCCCTCCTCGAACATTTCGAAGTGCGGCAATCGCAGGGTCATCGCATGGATCTTGTTGGCCAAGGAATGGGCCAGCTTGTAAACCTCGAGGTCCCGGCATCCCCTGACGCTGGAATCGGCCATTGTCGCACCTCCTGTCCGGTGTGCGTCGAGCCCACCGAAACAGGCAGGAATTCGATGCGGCGCCCTCAAGTCGTCAATCATCAACCGGTCTTTCGGGATCCTCCAATCGTCAATCCTCAATCGTCAATCGTCTTCTAGGGGTGTTAGAATCTGTTTTCCGCCTGATTCCCTAGAGGGGTTGTTCTTGGCTAAGAAGAAGAAGGGCGAGACGGAGTCCCTCCCCGTCTTTCCCCAGGAGCCGGAGGGGACGCTGCCCGGGAGCCTGCCCGCCGACGGATCGTCGATCGCCGACCCGCTGCCCCTCGAGCTCTTCCAGGACACGGCGCCTCCGGAGTCGCCGGAGGTCGTGGCCGCGGCGCCGAAGCACGTCCTGTTCGGCGAGATCGCGGTCCAGGAGAAGTACATCACGCCGTCGCAGCTCGAAGAGTGCCTCGAAGTCCTCCGGACGACCACTCCCCCGCCCCGCCTCGGCCGGGTCATGCAGGACAAGGGCTACCTCACGCAGCTCCAGATCGAGGTGATCCTCGACATCCAGCGCGTCAACCTCGCGGACCGGCGCCAGAAGCGGGAGACGGGGCGGCTCTTCGGCCAGCTCGCGTCGACCGCGGGCTTCTGCTCGCCGGAGCACGTGCGGGAGGCGCTCCTCCAGCAGCTGGAGGGCGCGCGCAAGGGGACGCGGCGGCCGCTGGGCCAGATTCTCCTGTCGGCCGGCCGCATCAACCATTTCCAGTTCTTCGAGATCCTCCGCCGCCAGGACAAGTACTTCGTCCACTGCGACGGCTGCGGCGCGAACTACCTGGTCGAAGGCAAGAGCGACAGCAACCGGGTCCTGTGCCGCGGGTGCTTCAAGGTGCTCGCGCTCCCGATCCAGGGAAATCCGGCCGTCGAAAGCTCCGCGTGGATCCTGCGCGAGGAGCAGGAGCGCCCGCCCAAGCGGCTCAGCGCGCGGGGCGCCGAGGCCCTGGGGCCGTTCACGTTCATGTCGGAGGTCGGCCGCGGCACCCACGGCGTCGTGCTGCTCGTGAAAGACCAGCGAATCTCCAAGGTGCGCGCCCTGAAACTCTTCCGGCTTCCCGAGGGCGTGGCGCGCGAACGCCTGGCCCGCGCGATGCAGCCGGTCCTGCGCTTGAAGCACCCCTCTGTGATCGAGGTGCACGAGAGCGGCGTCATCGAGGGGCTTCCCTATTTGTCGATGTCGTTCATCACGGGCACGACGCTCGCCCTGATGATCTCCAAGCAGGCCCTCGAGCTCGATTCGCAGGTCCTGGTGCTCGAGAAGGTCGCGCGCACGCTGGCCGACACGCACGAGCGCGGCATCCCCCACGGCAACCTGAAGCCGACGAACATCCTGCTCGACGAGAACGGCACCCCGCACCTCACCGATTTCGGCCTCGGCGCCGTGGAAGGAGTTCCGCAGGCCGGGGACGTGGTCTCCGACGTCGAATACAGGGCGCCCGAGCAGGGCAAGGGCGCGGGCTCGGCGGCGGGCGACGTCTACTCGATCGGCGTCCTCCTCTTCAAGGCGCTGACGAGCCGGACGCCGCACCAGGTGAGGGACGAGCGGGAGGCCGAGCTTCCGAAAGTCCCGAGCGCGATCAACCCGTCCGCGCCGGCGGACCTGGAGGCGATCTGCTTGAAGTGCCTCCGGGACGATCCCGCGACGCGCTATCCGAACATGACGGCCGTGGCGGACGACCTGGCGCGCTGGCTCAAGGGCGAATCCGTGCAGGCGCGAGTGGGGATGCCGACGTCCAAGCTGATGGGGAGACCCAAGAACAAGCGGTTGAAGATGGTGCTGGCGGCGGCCCTGGTCTCAACGGTTGTCGCGGCGGCGTACTTGATTTTGAAATCTTAGAATGAGCGGGATCGGGCGGTTTCGTAAGGAATTCACGTAGAAGCGGCGTTCTCGATTCATGACCGATCCCGATCCCCTCCTGGGCGCGACCATCGGCGGCATCCGGCTCGACGAAAAGCTGGGCACCGGCGGCATGGGCGCGGTCTACCTCGGCGTGCAGACGTCGATGAGCCGCCGCGTCGCCGTCAAGATCCTCTCCCAGCACCTCTCGTCGAACGCGGAGTACATCTCGCGCTTCCGCCGCGAGGCCGTGACCGCCGGCAAGCTCGAGCACCCGAACATCGTGTCGGTCTTCGACATCGGCCACGAGGGGGGGCTCTATTACATCGTCATGGAGTACGTCGAGGGCCAGCCGCTCCAGCGGATCATCGACGCGGTCGGCGCCGTGGCCCCGCGCGACGCGGCCCGCCTGGTCGCGGGCGTCCTGCGCGGCCTGCACCACGCCCACGAGATGGGGATCGTCCACCGCGACGTGAAGCCCGGGAACGTGATCGTCACCAAGGAGAACGAGCCCAAGATCCTCGACTTCGGGCTGGCGATCGCGATCGATCCGCGCGACAAGCTGACGGGGACGGGCTCGGTCCTCGGGACGCCGCTCTACCTCTCGCCCGAGCAGGCGCAGGGGCGCGCCGCGGAGCCGCGGTCGGACATCTACGCCGCGGGCGTCATGTTCTACGCGCTCCTCACCGGGCGCGTCCCGTTCAGCGGGCAGGATCCGCTCGCCGTCCTGAACATGCACCTGCACGACACGCCCGTCTCGCCGACCAACCTCAACCCGCGCATCCCGCAGGCGCTCAACGACATCGCCCTCAAGATGCTCGCGAAGCGGCCGGAGGACCGCCACGCGACCGCGGAGCTCGCGGCGCGCGACCTCCAGACCTTCCTCGACGGCAAGCTCCTCGCGCTCCCGCCGCGCCCCGCGCCCCGCGTCGTGCGCCGCCGCGCCGCGCCCGTCGGCCTCATCGTGGGCGTGATCATGGGCATCGCCTTTCTTTTCCTGGTCATGAAGACGAAGGCCCCGCCGGACGAGTCGGCCGCGCCCCCGCCGGTCTCCCGGCCTCCGCCCGGGCCCGACCCGGACCTCGCCGAGGCCCGCGAGAAGGCCGACGCGATCCTCGCGGTCGCGAGCCGCGACGGCCCGCGCGACTACGCGATCTACCCGGACAGCGTCCACCAGATGACGAAGCTCGCGGGGCGCTACGCGAACCGGCGGGACATCGGCGCCGTCATCGAAGCGGCGCGCAAGAATCTCGTGGCGGATGCGGAGCGCCACGCCCGCGAGCACGAATCGCAGGTCCGCCGCAAGATCGCGAACGCGAGCGGCGACGTCTACCAGATGCGCGAGATCTACCGGGAATTCCCGAAGCCCTTTCTCGAGATCACGGAGACGGGGCGCGCGATCGCCAAGGCGATCCGCGACAACGAGGAGCGCGTCGCCACCCGGATCCAGGCCGATTTCGAGAGCATCCCGCGGCTCTGCGACGCGGACGAGTTCGACCACGCCCGGGCGAAGCTCAACCGGCTGGGCGACGTCGTGCCGGTCGAGCTGCGCGAGAAAGTCGGGCAATTGCGCGACCAGGCGGTCGCGGCCGAGGCGGAGCGGCGGCTTCAGCTCATCCCCCAGCTCGTGGCGCAGATCGTCGAGATCGAGAAGCACGCGGCGTCCCTCCTGGAGCGGCGGCAGAGCGACGAGGCCTGGAACGCGATCCTCGGATTCGTCGAAACCCATCCGCCGACCAAGCTCGCGGCGACGCTCGTGCGCATCTCCACGATCCCCCACGCCACGCTCCGGAGCATCGTGCCTTCGACCGTGACCGAGGAGGAGATCGACAGCCACCTCGGGCGCTTCGAGACGGAGGCGACGGGGGACGAGGCGCCCTCGCACCGGGTGCGGTGGCTCCTGGAGGACGTGCTCCGCCGGGAGTGGCTCCGCCGGCGGGCCGATCGCGGGATCAAGCGCCTCGCCGGAACCGAGGTGACCCTGCGCTCGTTCGGCGGCATCAAGGGGAAGCTGACGGCGGGATCGCCCCCGTCCGTGGATCCCGGGAACGGGCCGGCGCAGTCCATCATTGTGGACCAGCTCGAGGCGCGCGACCAGATCTACTTCGCGGCCGCGGCGGCCGTGGAGGACGACGATCCGGTCGCGACGGTCTTCAAATCGTCGGAGCACAAGCGGTTCGCGCTCGCGGCGGCCGCGGTCCAGCGGTACACGCCCGCGCCCGACCGCTTCAGCGAGGCGCTCCGCTGGATGGAGCAGGCGAAGATCCTCGGCATGCGCGTGCCGCCGCCCCGGATCGCGGCGCTCGAGGAGGCGGCCCGCCAGGAGCGGAACCAGATCGCGCGCGACCTGCTCGGCAGGGCGATCGACCACGCCGCGGGCGGCCGGTTCGAGAAGGCGCACGAGGAGCTGGACCGGGCCGTGAAGGACCACGAGGACCGCTCGTACTTCCCGCTCCTGGATTCCGTCGGCCGCGACCTGCGCGGCCGCTTCTGGCTGTCGGAGGCGGAGGACGACGCGAAGAACTCGCGGTGGGCGAAAGCCCTGGCGGTGATGCGCAGGCTGAGGACGGCCTCGCCGGGATTCCAGCCCGAGCGGGCGACGCCGCTCTTCCACAAGGCGCTCCTGAACGCGGGCGCGTGGGCGTCGTGGCCGATGGGCGCGGTGAACGCGTCGAGCAAGATCTGGACCTGGGAGGGCAAGACGACCGGGACGCGGCCCTCCGCGCGGCTCGAGGCCGGCCAGATCCTGCTCACCGATGTCGGCGGTTTCCGTCCTCTCTATCTCGAGCGCCCGAGAACGTCGGGCGCCACGGGAATCCGCGCGCGGATCCGCGTCAACCAGACCCAGCAGACGTTCGAGGCGGGCTTCCAGTTCGACGTGAAGGAGCCGGCGCAGGACCTGCGGCGGCTGCTCGTGCGGTCGACGAACCGCCTCGAAGCGGGCTCGCGCCGCGAAGGCCGGTGGGCCGTGGACGACGACGAGGAGGTGAAGCCGCCGGTCGCGCTCAAGGAGTGGTACGAAATCGCGATCGTGTCGGACGGCACCGAGACCGTCTTCTATTTCGGCCCGGCGGGGGCGCCGCTCGGGGTGATCACGCTGCCGGGAGCGCTCGACCCCAAAGCCGGGTTCGGTCTATGGGCCAATGTGGACACCACGTTCGCGGACATTCAAGTGAGAGACGCCAGACCCTGACGTTTACCGTTTGCCGTTCACCGTTACGTTTGCCGTTCGCCGTTGACCGTCCCCGAAAAAACGGTAAACGGATGACGGCTGACGTCACGGCAAACGGCAAACGATGAACGTCTTCTATTCCGGGTTTTTGCCCTGGAGCAACCTTCCCCCGTAGAACAACGCTGCTCCAATTCCGAGGTAGATCAACTCCGCGCGCACATTGGACATGCTGATGCCGACGTAGAGGCCGATGAGGACGGTGGCGAGGCCGAGAGCCTGCAGGAGGCGGGCGATCGTGTAACGCACGGAACGGATTCTAGTCGCGTGAACTTAAACCGGTATGCCGATTACGGTTCCTTCGAAGACCATCTTGCCCGCTGAGAATCCTTGGGCTTCGCACTTCGCGACACGACGGTTCATTTCCACTTTGCGGGTGACCAGCCAGACCCGCTCGCCCGGACGCACCGAGCCGCGGAACCGGACGTTGTCGACGCCGCCGAACACGACGAGGCGGTTGGCGATTTCGGGACAGTTGACCTTGTAGAAAAAGACCGCGAGCTGGCCCGCGGCCTCGATGAGGACCACGCCCGGGAGGAGCGGATTGCCGGGGAAGTGGCCGGGCGCCCAGAACTCGTCGGCGCGCGCGTCCTTGTAGCCGATCGCCACGCCCTTGGCCTCGTCGATCTCGACGACCGCGTCGAGGAGCGCCATCGCCCCGCGGTGCGGGATGATCTTCCGGATGTCGTCGGCCGTGTACTTGATCGACTCGAGGTTGTACTTGGTCAGGTCGACGATGGGTTCGGGGGGCATTGGAGCGGCGATTTTACCCCGCCCCGCCGGGATGACAAGCTACTTCACGCCCTTCTCGAGGAAGGCGAGGAACTCCTGTTCCGAAATCCTCCCCTGCGCGCGGGAGCGCTCTTCCCCATTCGCGCCGAGCGTGACGTAGAAAGGAGAACTCCCGGCGCGAAACCGCTCCATGAGCAAATTCCGGTTCTTCCTCGCCTCCTCTCCGGCATCGATCAAGAGCCGCGCGTGGACGAACTTCCGGAGCTGCGCTTGAACGGCGGCCTGCTTCAGGACGGTCTCCCTCATGATGAGGCTCAGGCTGTTGGTGTAATCCCCGAATTCCAGGAGCACCGGCTTGCCCGTCGCTTGAGCTTCCGCCAAGGCCGGCTCCAGCCGGGGATGCACGACCCCGACGGTCGTATTCTCGCCCTTCTTGAGGAAGTCGAGGAATTGGGCGAGGTTGATCTGGCCGGCCAGCCGGGAGCGCTCCGCGCCGTCCGGGCCCACCACGACGTACAAGGGGAGCGAGACCTCCTTGAAGCGCCGGTTCTGCACCTCGCGGTACTGCTTGTGCTTGTCGGTGTAGAGCACCGCCACCACGAAATCCTTGAGCGCCGCGACGGCCTCCGGCCGCTTGAGCACGCGCTCCTTGTTGATGAGGCAGATGGATCAGGTGTAGCCGGTGAACTCGATGAAGAGCGGCTTGCCTTCCTTTTTCGCCGCCGCTTCGGCCTCGGCCAGGTGCTCATACTCCCTGGACTTCGCGGCGCTCGTGACGGCGGACGGCGAGTCGGGCGGCAGCACGATTCCGAACACGCCGACCGGACGGCCGAGCAGGCCGCCGACGAGATAGAACCCGATTGCGCCGAAGGCCAGGCCCGACAGGACCCGGCCGATGCCGACGCCCGTGTTCTCGGAATCGCCGCGCACGCGGAACAGCCCGAGGAGATACAGCGCCATGATGAAACTGACGGCGATCCAGATCGAGAGCACGACGGGGCGGTCGAAGACGCCCCACCCCCAGATCAGGTCCGATTTCCAGATGTACGCCGCCGCCAGGGCGACTTCGAAGAGCCCCGCGGCGATCTTCATCGTGTGCAGCCATCCGCCGCTCTTCGGGATCTCCTTGACGAGCGAAGGGAAGAACCCGAGGAACAGGAACGGGATGGCCATGACGAGCGAGTAGACGAAGATCGCCGTCATTCCCGCCGCCTTGTGCGTCTCGCTCGCCGCCAGCGCGAAGATCACGCCCGCGATCGGGATCGTGCACGTGAACGTGATGACCGAGAAGAGCAGCCCGAGGACGAAGGCCCCGCCCACGCCCGTGCGCGGTCCGGAACCCCCGGACAGGTTCGTGAGGAAGGCCGGCAGCTTGAGCTCGAACAACCCGAGCAGCGAAAGCGCAAACGTCATGAAGACCGCCGCGATGACGAGATTCACCCACGGATTGGAGGCGAAGATCTGCGCCCCTTGAGCGCCGAGCAGCAGGATGAGAAGGATGCCGAGGCCGGAGAACGTGATGATGATCCCGGCGGAGTACGCGAGCGACATCATGATCCCGTGCGAGCGCGACTCCCCCGCCTGCTTCGCGAAGAACGTGATCGTGATGGGGATCAGCGGATAGACGCACGGCATGACGAGCGAGATGAGCCCGCCCAGCACGGCCCATCCCATGAGCCAGAGGAATCCGCCGTAGTTCTTGGCCGCCTCGGTGGAGGCGTCCCCGGTGTCGGGAGCCTGGGCGTCAACCGCCTTGGGTGGCGCGACGGCGCCTCCGGCCACCGTGACGTCCGCCACGAATGCGTAGTCGAAGTCGATGCACGCATTGTCGCACTCCTGCCCGTCCATGCGGCCCGTGATCCGGAGCGGTCCCGGCTTGGCGTCCGTTGTCAGGCGGACGGGCACGCGGAACGTGATGTCGCCTTCGATGTAGTCGTACTCGAGGACGACCTTGTCCGGGCCTTCTCCAAATTCGTCGCGCTTGTGATTGGTCTTCGGTTCCTCCACCTTCCCCGCCCGCTCGACGGGGACGCCCTTGTCGAACCTCCACGAGGTCGGGTTGTACTTTCCGTTCGCGCTGTAGATGTGCCACCCGGGCTTGGTCTTGTAGTGGAAGACCAGGTGGAACGTCTCGCCGGCTTTCACCGTCGCGGGCTCGGCCTTCGCCCCGTCCGCGACCTCGAGCTTGGCCGTCCACGGGTACTGGAAGAGGGCGCAGCCGTTCGGATCGCACTCCTGTCCCGGCATTTTGCCGGTGACCTCGATCGGTCCGGGTACCGCCTTCTGGGTCCACCGCACCGGCACGCGGAACGTGACGTCGCCCTCGTGGTAGTCGTAGTCCAGCCGGATGGGAGTGCCGTCTTCCTTCTTCCCCAGCACCTCGCGGTGCTCCTTGGGCTTCGTTTCCACGACCTTCCCCGCCGCCTCGATCGGCATGCCGGCATCGAACGTGAACAAGGTCGGCGCGTACGTCCCGAGCGCGCTGTAGATGTGCCACCCGGGGTCGACCTTCACCTTGAAGACGAGGTGAAACGTCTCCCCCACCCTCGCCGCGGCGGGCTCCGGCGTGATCGACTCGATATGCGTGTGCCGGGCGTCGTCCGGCTCCGGCTCCTGGGCGAAAACGGGAGCCGCGAGGGCCAGTGTGGCAAGAATCGTCGTCCAGACTCTATTCACTGTCGTATTCCGAGTATATCGATCGGAGCTACCCACAGAACAGATGGCGACTTGGTTTCATTCCGGCGAGCGCGCCGGGTATAA
>DASTON010000207.1:0-3127 GCA_035762525.1 Planctomycetota bacterium
CGTGTTGCCGATCTCGCAGAACGCGCCGAAGTCCTTCAGCGAAACGACCTTCGCCGGATAGACCATGCCGACCTTGAGATCCTCGGTGAGAGCTTCGATCATGCCCTTCGCGCGCTCCATCGCGTCCAGGCTCTTCGACGCCACGATCACCGTGCCGTCGTCCTCGATCTCGACCGTGGCGCCGGACTGCTCCTCGATGCCGCGGATCGTCTTCCCGCCGGGCCCGATCACGAGGCCGATCTTCTCCTGGTCGATCTTCATCTTGTGGATGCGCGGGGCGTACGGCGAGAGCATGCCCCGGGGCGCGGAGATCGCGTTCCTCATCTTGTCGAGCACGTACAGCCGGGCCTGCTTCGCCTTCTCCAGGGCCTCTTTCGTCACGTCGAGCGGAATCCCGCCCGCCTTCAGGTCCATCTGGAGCGACGTGATCCCCTTCTCGGTGCCGGCGACCTTGAAGTCCATGTCGCCGTAGGCGTCCTCGCTGCCGAGGATGTCGGTGAGGATGACCGTCTTGCCCTTCTCGCGCACGAGGCCCATCGCGATGCCGGCGACGGGCGCGCGGACCGGAACCCCCGCGTCCATCAGGGCGAGACATCCGCCGCACACGGTCGCCATGGACGACGAGCCGTTCGACTCGAGGATGTCGCTGATCACCCGGACCGTGTAGGGGAAGGTCTCCGGATCGGGGATGACCGCGTCGAGCGCGCGCTCCGCGAGGTCGCCGTGGCCGATCTCCCGCCGGCCCGGCCCGCGGTTGGGCTTGGTCTCGCCCACCGAGAACGACGGGAAGTTGTAGTGCAGGTAGAACCGCTTCGAGTACTCCTCGCCGAGGCCGTCGACGATCTGCTCGTCGTCCCCGGTGCCCAGCGTCGCGGTGCACAGCGCCTGGGTCTCGCCGCGCGTGAAGAGCGCGGAGCCGTGGGTCCGCGGCAGGAAGCCCAGCCGGATGTCGATCGGCCGGATCTCGTCCAATCCGCGGCCGTCGGCCCGCTTCCCGTGCAGCGCGAAATCGCGCACGACCTCGCCCTGCATCCGGTCCCACGCCGCCTTGACCTCGGCGACCTTCGGGGATCCCTGCCGGATGGCCCCGAATTCGTCCTTCGGGCAGAAATGCGCGATCGCCTTGTCGACGACCGCCTCGATCGCCTCGGCGCGCGCGTGCTTGCCCGGCGTGAAGAAGACCTTGCGCAGGTCGGCCTCGTACTTCTTCTTGAGCTCCTCGTAAATCCGGGTGGGCGCGGGCAGGAAGTCGTAGGGCCGCTTCTCCCGGCCGGCCAGCTTGCGGAGCTCTTCCTGCATCTCGATCAGCTTCTTGATGTGGGGCTCGGCGAACGTGAACGCCTCGAGGATCTTCTCTTCGGAGAGCTCGTGGCAGCCCGCCTCGACCATGATGAACCCGTCCTTCGTGCCCGAGAGGACGAGGTCGAGCTCGGCGCCGCGGAGCTCGGTCGCGGTCGGATTGACCACGAACTGGCCGCCGACGAGGCCGACGCGCACGGAACCGACGGGGCCGTTGAACGGGATGTCGCTCACGTGGAGCGCGGCGCTGGCCGCGTTCATCGCCGCGATGTCGGGGTCGTTCTCGCCGTCGGCGGAGAGCACCGTGACCGAGATCACGACGTCCGTGTCCATGTAGTCCGCGAAGAGCGGCCGGATGGGCCGGTCGATCTGGCGCGCGGTCAGCGTCTCCTTCGTCGAGGGCCGTCCCTCGCGCTTGATGAACCCGCCGGGGAACTTGCCCGCGGCGGCGATGCGCTCGCGGTAGTCGACCGTGAGCGGGACCATTTCATAGCCGAGGCCGCGGGGAGGCCCGCCGACGACGGCGACGAGGACGATCGTGTCGTCGATCTGGCCGAGCGCGGCGCCCGACGCCTGCTTGGCCATGAGGGCGGTCTCGAACGCCGTCTTGCGGTTGCCGACCTGGGATTCGACTCGTTTCGGCTCCATCACCTGGACCTCCAGCGGACTTGGGGCGAGGCGGGAGGGCGGGAGAAGCGACGGGACGAAAGGCGATGGGACCTGCGGCTTATCGCGGGTCTGATCGTCTTTCGTCGTGCGCTTCCGTCCGTCCCGAACCTGCGCCGATCAGGGAAAAATGAAAAAAGCTCCGGACGCGCCCTCCCCCCGTTGGGAGGCAATCGTGTTCGGAGCTCACGCGAATCAACCGGCTTTTTCTTACTTGCGGATGCCCAGCTTCTTGATCAGCGTCTGGTACCGCTCGCGGTCCTCGCGCTGGAGGTACTTGAGCAGGCGGGCGCGCTTGCCGACCATCATGAGGAGGCCGCGCCGAGACGTGAAGTCCTTCTTGTGGATCTTGAGATGCTCGGTGAGGTGGTTGATCTGCTCCGTGATGAGCGCGACCTGCACCTCGGGGCTGCCCGTGTCGCTCTCGGTCGTGCGGAATGTGGCCACCGCGACCTTGCGCCTCTCCTGCATCACCGTCATCTGCCATCTCCTTCCCGCTGCATCGCTCCGCAGGTAGGCGCCGTCAAGGTGTCAGCCGTTCAAGCTGGTTGCCCCCTCATCCCTCGGCGCTCGCGGGACGACTTACCGTCTTACTGTCAGGTGGGACATGTTAACGATCCGTTGAGCTTAAGGCAAGCGGAGATTGGCGGACGCGTGACGCGGACGACGGGGTGAGTCGCGCCGAGAGTATAAGATATGCGTCACCAGGATCACGTCCGCGGCTTGCGGGAGGCCGCGATCATCCGCTCCCACGAGTCCGCTTTCGTCAGGCGCATCGCGTTCCCGATCACCGCGATCAGCTCGTCCCGCGAAAACGGCTTGGCCACGTACCCGTAGAGGCCGTAGAGGAAGTCCTTCGGCGTGTGCGTGAGGATCGCCTGCGCCGTCAGCATGATGATCGGGATCTCCTTCGTCCGGTCGTCGGCCTTCAGCAGGTCCCACACCTGGTAGCCGTCCATCTCGGGCATGATGATGTCGAGCAGGATCAGGTCGATGCCGCCGGCCTGGGCGATCGCGATGCCTTCGGAGGGTTCGGTCACCCCGCGCACGTTGAACCCGGAGCCTTCCAGGAAGAGCCGGATGACGTCGACGACGCTCTTCGTGTCGTCGATCGCGAGAACGGTGATCGCCATGTTCAGTTCAGTCCGAGCCGGTGCGTCGT
>DASTON010000208.1:0-6850 GCA_035762525.1 Planctomycetota bacterium
TCCAGGACATGCAGAAGCGGCTCGCCAAGGTGGAGGAGGATCTCAAGGAGCGGATCGTCGAAGCGACCGCCGGCGGCGGCATGGTCAACGTGAAGATCAGCGGCACGGAGGAAGTCGTCGCGATCAAGATCGACGAGCAGGTCCTCTCGGACCGCGCGATGGTCGAGGATCTCGTCATGGCCGCGATGAACGAGGGGATCCGGAAGGCCAAAAAGTTGCGTGAAACGGAAATGGTCAAGGTGACCGGCGTTTCGATGCCGGGCATGTTCTAGCCCGGATGACGGATGGCCGATGACTGATGACTTCTTTCTGATTTCTGATGTCTGATTCCTGATGTCTGATTTCTGATTCCTGCCTCATGAGTTACGCAGAGCCTATTGTCCGTTTGATCCAGGCACTCTCGAGGCTCCCGGGCATTGGTGAAAAGACGGCGGAACGTCTCGCCTTTCACATCCACGCCCAGGCCAAGGAGGAGTCGCTCGCGCTCGCCGACGCGGTGCGCGAGGTCAAGGAGCGGCTGACCTCGTGTTCCGTGTGCTACGACGTGACGGTCGTGGATCCGTGCGAGATCTGCGCCGACCCCCGGCGCGAGCGCGGCGTGGTGTGCGTCGTGGAGCAGTCGAAGGACCTGGGTTCCATCGAGAAGGCCGGGGCCCACCGGGGGCTGTACCACGTCCTGCACGGCTGTCTTTCCCCGCTGGACGGCGTCGGCCCCGAGCAGCTCACGATCCGGCGGCTCCTGGACCGCGTCAAGAAAGGCGGCGTGGAGGAAGTGATCCTCGCGACCAACCCCACCGCGGAAGGCGACGCGACGGCCTGGTACCTCCAGCAGGCGCTGGCCGGCGCGGCGGTCAAGGTGACGCGCATCGCCCGCGGATTGCCGGCCGGATCGAGCCTCGAGTACGCCAGCCGGGCCAGCGTCGCCGACGCCATCAAGGGACGAAGACAACTTTGAACCGCAGAAAGGCTCCGGACGGGTGATAATGAAGCCATGAAGATGGAAGTCCATCTCCAGCATCGCCTGGAGCAGAGACTCCAGCTCTCGCAGCAGATGCTGCAGAACCTGGAGATGCTCCAGAAGCCGATTCTCGAGCTGCGCCAGGCCATCGACGAAGAGCTCAGCAAGAACCCCGCGCTGGACCTCGCGTCCGAAACCGAGGAGCGCCCCGCCGAGCCTCCCGCCGATACGAAGGAGGAGAAGGAGGAGGCCGCCAAGACCGAGTTCCTGGAAAGCGTCGAAGAGGAGCTCTTCCAGGCCGAACGGCGCGCGCGCCCCTCGGGCGGCGACGACGGCGACCGGCGCCAGGAATTCCTGCAAAGCGTGGGCGCGCCCGAAGCGACCCTGCGCGACTACCTCACGACCCAGCTCGGCGTGCAGGAAATCGACCCCGAGCTGAAACCGTACCTCGTTCACCTGATCAGCAACCTGAACGACATCGGATACCTCGGGTCGTCGCTCGAGGAGATCGCCCAGGCGCTCCCCGAGGAACTGAAGCTCCCGGCGCCCGAGGCGACGCGCCAGCGCCTTGAGGCGGCCCTTTCGTTCCTGCAGAAGATGGAGCCCGCGGGCGTCGGCGCCCGCGACACGAAGGAGTGCCTCCTCCTCCAGCTGGACGAGACCGATCCCGGCTACGCGGCGAAACGGCGGATCATCGAGATCCACCTCGGCGACATCGGCCACAACCGGCTGCCCAAGATCGCGCGGGACCTCATGTCCGATCCCCAGGCGCTCACGGATTTCGGCTACCGCACGCCGCCCGACACCGCGGTGCTCCTCGAGGACCTGAAAATCTGGATCGCGGAGATCCAGAAGCTGAATCCGAAGCCGGGCGCGAATTTCGCGACGGAGAACGCCCCGCGCGTCTTCCCGGAAGTGCTCATCCGGCGCGTCGACGGCACGTACGAGATCGTGATCGAGGACAGCTGGATCCCGCCCCTGACGATCAACCGCGACTACCAGGACCGCGTCAAGGACAAGACCGTCCCGAAGACCGAGCGGGACAGCCTGAGGCACTGGATCGACGCGGGGCGGAAACTCATCAGCGCCCTCGAGCAGCGCCGCCAGACCATCCAGCGCATCACGGGCGAGATCCTGAAGCACCAGCTGGATTTCTTCGAGCACGGAGCGGAGCATTTGAAGCCGCTCAAGATGCAGGAGGTCGCGGACGCGCTGGGGATCCACAACTCGACCGTGAGCCGGGCCATCTCGGGCAAGTGGATCGAGACGCCCCGCGGCATCTTCCCGATGAAGTTCTTCTTCGCCTCCGCCGCGCCCAAGTCGCAGACGCCGGGCCCCTCGCAGCCGGTTCCCGCCGGATCGGCCGATCCCGACGACCGGACGCGGCTCGCCCTGATGGAGAAGATCCGGGACATCGTCGACGGCGAGGACCGCAAGCGCCCGCTGTCGGACCTCGAGATCGTCCGGATCCTCAAGCAGCAGGGCATCACCGCGGCGCGGCGAACGGTCGCCAAGTACCGCGAAGAGATGAACATTCCCAGCTCAAGGTTGCGCCGGCAGTATTAAGACTGCATCCAGTAGCCTGCATCCCGCATCCAGGATGCCGGATGCTGGCTGCCGGATGCAGGCCATTGCGCCAAACCCCCGCCTCGCATAACCTAGGAATCGATGAACGTTGAAGAGCAGGCGAAGAAATTCCGCGAAGGGATCGCCCGCCTCCGGAAGGAGATCGCCAAGGCGGTCGTGGGCCACGACGAGGTCGTCACCCAGACGATCGTGACCATCCTCGCCGGCGGCCACGCCCTGCTGGAAGGCGTCCCCGGCCTCGGGAAAACGCTCCTCGTCCGCACCGTCAGCCAGTGCCTCAGCCTCAAGTTCTCGCGGATCCAGTTCACGCCGGACCTGATGCCCGCCGATATCCTCGGCACAAATATCGTGGTCGAGGATCCCTCTGGGCGGAAGTCGTTCCAGTTCCAGAAAGGGCCGATTTTTGGAAACGTCATCCTGGCGGACGAGATCAACCGGGCCACGCCGAAGACCCAGTCGGCGCTGCTCGAAGCGATGCAGGAGCGCGCCGTGACCGTCAGCGGCCAGCGCTACCAGCTCGACGATCCGTTCTTCGTCCTGGCGACGCAGAATCCGATCGAGATGGAGGGGACCTATCCCCTGCCGGAGGCGCAGATCGACCGGTTCTTCTACAAGATCGAGGTGAAGACCCCGAGCCTCCAGGGGCTCGTCGAGGTCATCGACCGCACGACGGGCGCCGAGCCGCCGCGGATCGACCCCGTGCTCGGCGGCCCCGACATCATCGAGATGCGGTCGCTCGCGCGCGAGGTGCCGATCGCCTCCCACGTGAAGGAGTTCGCGGCGCGCCTCGTGCTCGCCACCCATCCGAACGAGGGGGGCAGCGAGATCGCGCGCAAGTACCTCCGGTACGGCTCCAGCCCGCGCGGCGTGCAGTCGCTCGTCCTCGCGGGCAAGATCCTCGCCCTGATCAAGGGGCGGTACAATGTCTCGTTCGGCGACCTGCGCGAGGCGGCCTATCCCGCGCTCCGCCACCGCCTGATCCTGAATTTCGAGGCGGAGGCCGAAGGGGTGAGGCCCGACACGATCCTGGCCCGTATTCTCGAGGGAGTTCCGGAAGTCGTGACGGCCTGACGGCTTCTCTTTTTGGAGGGCGGCCCCATGGCGTTCGACCCCAAGAGCCTGTTCAAGTCCCCGGTCATGGCCACGGCCGGCGGCGTGGTCGTGGGCCTGGGCGTCTTCACGTTCATCCAGGCCACCTTCGACTACATGGTCCGCCCGGTGTTCCACTGGATCTTCGGCAACGCGGTCCTCACCTTGAACGAGCGGAACAACATCGGCCTCGGCTGCGGCGGGATCATCCTCGCCGGCTGCGTGCTCGTCATCGCCGTCGCCGCCGGCTTCGCCCTGGCCAAGATGGGAAGCCGCGAGTAGCCTCCTCCCAAGGCTAGGCTCTGTCTGATAATTCGCGTGAGCCGCGGCGGGCAGAGAAGCAAGTCCGCCTCCGCTCGCCGAAGGCGAGCTACGGCGTGATCTCGCCGTAGCGGGCCCCAGCCCGCGTAGGCGGACAGCGCAAGGAGCAAGGAGGAGACGAGCCCTGAAGGATGCGCTTCGCTTACCTTCAGGGCGAGCCTCGAAGAGGGCTGTCGACGACGAGCGACGCCGCGATGCGCCGCTTATCGGTCCCGCCGAACGGGTAACCGCGGCCATGGGAATTATCAGACAGAGCCAAGCATGAACTGGGAGCAGGCGGCCTACCTCATCGGCGCCGGGCTGCTTGTCCTGCTCAACGCGTTCTTCGTGCTCGCCGAGTTCGCCATCGTGAAGGTCCGCGTGACGCGGATGCACCAGCTGGCGGAAAAGGGGAACACGAACGCCGCGCTCGCCGCGTCCATCATCAAACGGCTCGACGCGTACCTGTCGACCTGCCAGCTCGGGATCACGGTCGCCAGCCTCGGCCTGGGATGGCTGGGCGAGCCCGCGATCAAGCACCTGCTCCAGCCGCTGATCGAGGGCCTGGGCCCGTGGTCCAAGGCCGTGAGCAGTTCGATCGCGATCGCCATCTCCTTCTGCTTCATCACGCTCATCCACGTCGTCATCGGCGAGCTGGCGCCGAAGTCGGTCGCCATCCGGCGCACGGAGTGGGCCGCCCTCGCGGCCGCCCGCCCGCTCCACGCCTTCTACCTGATCACCTTTCCCGCGATGTGGATCCTGAACGTGACGAGCAACGCCGTGCTCTGGCTCCTGCGCATCCCCCCCGTCTCGGACATGGAGATGGCCCATTCCGAGGAGGAGCTCAAGATGATCCTCGGGGCGTCGCACGAGCAGGGCGAACTCACGCTGAACCGCCTGCTCATGATGGAGAACGTCCTCGACTTCGGGACGCTGCGCGTGCGCGACGTCATGACGCCGGGGGCGAAGGTGATCACGCTCTCGGCCCGCGCGCCGTGGCCGGAGAACTTCGAGAAGATCAAGGCGACCCTCCATTCGCGCTATCCGCTCGAGACGGGAACCCGCGGGCCCTCCCGGATCGTCCACATCAAGGACGTCGCGGTGTCGCTGGCCTCGGGCGCCCCTCCCGACCTCCTGAAGATCTCGCGCGTCGTGAAGTCGGTCCGGCCCGACATGCCGCTGGAGGACCTGCTCCAGCACTTCAACCGCAACCACAGCCACCTGGCGATCGTCGAGGACGACCGCGGGGCGTACTTCGGAATCGTCTCGATCGAGGACGTCGTCGAGGAGCTGATCGGCACGGTGCGGGACGAATTCGAGCAGGTGAAGGAGGTCCGGCTCGCGGAGCTCGTGCCGCCCGAGGCGGTGGCGCTCAATCTCGAGCCGTCGCCCAAGGCGCAGGTCATCCGCGCGCTCGTCGAGCGGATCGCCCGGAAGCGTCCCGAGATCAGCGTGGACGCCGTGGTGTCCGGCATCCTGAAGCGCGAATCGCTCGCGTCGACCGGGCTCGGGAACGGCATCGCCATCCCCCACGGCCGCGTCGAGGGAATCGCGCGGCCGGTCGCCGCGATCGGGAGATCGGAGAAAGGGATCGACTTCCAGTCGCTGGACGGGAACCCCGCCCATCTCCTATTCCTGATCCTCACGCCGGTCCACGACGAGGGCGTCCACGTCCACATCCTCGGGAAGATCAGCCGGCTGCTCGCGAGCGATTACTTGCGCGAGCGCCTCATCCACGCGTCGACGCCCGAAGAAGCGATGGAAGTCCTGAAGGTAGCCGATCAGTCTTTATCCGCCTGAGTGAGTAAGAGAGCCGGGACGATCTACATGCGATTGACGATTAACGATTGACGATCAGGGACGTCCACCGTCCACGGTCCATTCGACTGAGGACAGAGGACCGAAGACGGACCGTGGACTGGGGACCGTGGACCGGGGACTTCCCTACGCAATCCGCTACTATTTCACACATGACCGAGGAAGCGGTCGAATGGGATCGGGTTGCCGGTGATTACCTGCAGTATCGGGCGGGACCTCCGCCGAGTTACTACGCCCGACTGAAAGAACAAGGGGTCGGTCTCCCCGGCCAACGACTTCTGGACCTCGGGACGGGAACGGGAGTCCTCGCGAGGAATTTCGCGCGGGCCGGGGCGCGCGTGACCGGCGTCGACGCGTCGCGAGGACAGATCGATCAGGCGGTTCGAGCCGCCGCCGATGAAAAGCTCCCCATTAATTTCAGGGTCGCTTCCGCCGAATCGATGCCCTTCGACGCCGGCTCGTTCGACGCCGTGACCGCCAACCAGTGCTGGCACTTCTTCGACTCCGCGAAGGCGCTCGGCGAAACGCGCCGGGTGCTCGTTAGAGGAGGAGCGCTCGTCGTCTCGGACTTCTTCTGGGTCGCGGCGCGCGATCCGGTCGCGGCGGCCACCGAAGATCTGATTCTCAAGTACAGCCCGAAATGGAACGGCTACCGGTGGAGCGGCGAATTGCCGGCCCGCCCCGACATGTCGCATGAGGCCGTGATCACTTACGAAGAGGCCGTGGCGTTCACCCGCGACACGTGGCGCGGAAGGCTGAGGACCTGCCGCGCGATCGGCCCCGCGCTGAGTCCGCGCGAGGTGGCCGCCTTCGACGAGGACCTCCGGAAGCTCCTGGAGGCGAAAGCGCCGGAGCGGTTCGACGTCCTTCACCGGATCGTCGCGCACGTCTACCGGATGGCCTGAGCCTCCACGCGAAGGTCGAAGTCCCGCGTCCACGGTCCCCTGTCCGTAGTCGAACCGACGGGGGACGGAGGACCGAAGACGGACAGGGGACTGGGAACCGGGGACCGGGGACTTCCTTTACCGGATGGCGTGACTCTCGACGCGCAGGTCGAAGTCGCGCGTCCGCAGCTCGTCGACGAAGTCCGCGGGATTG
>DASTON010000209.1:0-5931 GCA_035762525.1 Planctomycetota bacterium
GTCGCGGAGCGAGAACTCCGTCTGCTCGAGTTCCAGCTTGCGGGCCTCGATCTTGGAGAAGTCGAGGATGTCGTTGATCACGGACAGGAGCGATTCGGACGAGATCTTGACCATCTCCATGTACTCGCGCTGGACGGGATCGAGGTTGGTCTTGAGGGCGAGCTCGGTCATGCCGATGATGCCGTTCATCGGGGTGCGGATCTCGTGGCTCATGTTGGCCAGGAAATCGCTCTTCGCCCGGCTGACTTCCATGGCCGCCTCGAGCGCCTTCCGGACTTCCGCGTCGCTGCGGGTCCGGTCTTCCGCCATCCGGCGGAACGCGCGCGAGAGTTCCTCGATGGGGCCCCCGCCCGCCGCGTCCGGAGGCGGCCCGAGCGGCTCGCCCCGGGCGAAGCGTCCGACGTCGTCCGCCAGGACGCCCAGGCGGCGGCGCGTCCGCTGCGCTCCCGAGCGCGCGATGAACCACATGAAGGCGACGGCGGCGATTCCTCCCGCCGTCGCGACCGCGAAGCCCCTCATGGCGTGCCGGTGCGCTTCGTCCTCCGCGTCCGACAGGACGCGCTGCTCCGCCGACATCGCGTGACCGGAGGCGACGGAGAGCATGTCGTCGACGTCGGCTTCATTCTTGAGGGCGGCCGGCGCGTTCAACGCCCCGAGCGCTTCATCGCGCTTGCCGTCGCGGTGCAGCGCCAGGACCTCGTCGAAGCCGGCGGCGACCTGGTTCTCCAACGCGCGCAGGCTCTTGACCGCTTCCAGCTCCCGATCGCCCGGCTCGCGCCCCTGGTCGGCGGCCTCGTCGCGGATCAGGCGGTCCCAGTCGTCGAGCAGCGTTTTCAGCTTGCGGCTGCGGGTTTCGACGTCCTTGGCGCGCGCGTCATCCCCCTCGAGGAGGAGGCGGCGGATGTCGAGGCGGCGCTGTTCGACGGCGTCCTGGATCCGGCGAAGCGTGGTGACCGCGCGGTTGGTGAGCCCGAGGGTGGAGTAGCGGCGTTCCGCCTGGCCCGCGGCCTGGTAGAAGAGTCCCGCCAGGAACCCGCAGACGAGGACGACGGCGGCGAACGCCGCGTACAGCTGGATACGGACGGACATTGAGACGTCCCGGTCCCCCGCACCCGCCAAGCGCGCACCCCCCCTCGCCCACTCGGACCCCGGGGGCATTATATAGGCTAATGTGAATCCGCAGAATCACTCAACCCGCGTACCGACGGAATATGAAGGTCCGAGTCCCACGGCCCACGTCCGATGGCCGAAGTCCGAAGTCGAAGAGGCCGACGTCCTACCGGAAGTCCGAGGTCTGAACTGATGTCGGATTTCTGATTTCTGATGCCTGAGTTACTTCGTATAAGTAGTCCCGCCCATGAACGTGACCGCCGCCGGAATCGCGATGGCCGCGGTGTGCGCCGCGGCGGCCCCGGCCTGGGCGCGGCAGGATCCTCCGAAACCCGCAACGACCGACCGGGCCGGGACGACGAAGCTCGCGTCCACGGTCGAATTCTCATTCGTGGTGCCGGTTTTCCACAACGTGCTCGATCCCGTGGGGCTCGCGCGTTTCCAAGTCTCGCTCTCCAGCCTGCTCCACGGAACTCTCGACGATGCCGTGAAAGGGAAAAGCCCGTTCGTGAAGGGGGCGTTTTTCGCCGGAGTGGTGCTGGCCGACCGGGCCATCGCCAAGGTCGGCCACGAATACGGCCACATCGGGGTCTTCAACCGCGCGGGCTACCGCGACTTCCTCCTTTCGGTGGGTCGGCAGGATCCTGAGCCCCTGTCGTTCCACGAGATCTTCATCAATTCGCTCATTCCCCAGCGCCCCATGGCGATCCAGCTCGAGGAGGAGGAGGCGCTCGACGCCATGATCCGGTTCCAGGGCCGGGACTTCGAGGAGTTCACCGCCATCACGTTCGCCGGGGGTTTGAACCAGGAGCAAGTCCTCCTCAACTTGTACCGGGACCGCGTGCTGAAGCACCAGTTCGGATTCTTCGACACGGCCCCCTACGTGCTCGGATGCGTGACGACGTTTCTCTACTCGAGATCGGAGGGAGGGGACCTCGACGGCTACGTGGACAGCCTGGAGCGGGCGGGGTTCACGTCCTCGATCGCCACGGTCAAGGCGCTATCGCTCGTGCGCCTTCTCAGCGGGACCGCCGTGTCGGCGGAGATCGGTTTCTATCGCGCGATGAGCGAGGACGCCTTCGACGGGTTCGCCCCCCGGGTCATCGCGCGGGGGAAAGGGTGGACCTTGCTCTGGCCCGAATTCGAGAGCTTCCTGACGCGGCGCGGACCCTCCGTGCGCGCCTCCCTCCCGATCCGGGCCCTGGGGATGACGATCATCCCCGGACTCGAGACGGCGATCGCGAACGAAGGGTTGGAATTCGAAGCGGGCGTCGAGGCGACCCGGCCCGCCACTCCCTGGCTCGACGTCAGGGCGTCCCTGTTCGCGGGCACCGAGGGTGGCTCCTGGGCGGAGGTCGGCGTCGCGGTCAAGCCGGATCCGGCCTTCTCGATCCTGGCTTCCTGGCACATCGCCAACGGGTACACCTTCCGGCGCGACGTGTACGGGGAGACGTTCGACTTCGATTCGCACGTCGAGCGGGGACTTCAGCTCGGACTGTCGGCGATGTTCAAGTTCTGATCATTTCTTCAAGAGCAGCTTGAGTTCGTCCAAGCCGTCCCGCTCGTCCTTCAGGATGTGGATGAGCGTTTCGCGGAGGCCCAGGTCGTTCTTCGCGAGCGTGATCGCCTTGGAATAGGCGTCGGCCGCGGCGGATTCGTCGTGAAGGGCGCGCTCCAGCATCTTCTCCGCGGTTTCCGGGGATTCGCCCAGGTCTTCCGAGACCTTCCCGTGCGGCGCGATGCCCAGGCCCATCATCCGGCCCCCCACCTTGGCCGCGTGGCCGATGGACTCCGACGCGCTCTCCTTGAAAAAGTCCGCGAGGTGGAGCCGGTCGAGGCCCGTCACGCGCACGGCGAGGTTGAGGTACCGCACGACGAGCGTCAGCTCATGCTGGTAGCACGCATTCAGGGCTTTGCCGAGGTCATCCATGGATTCCTCCGGTGATGTTCCAGGAATTTCGCCGACAGGCGCGGATCCCCAAGGACGATCGCCAGGTCACGTCCCAGGTCGCGCAGCACTTTAGAGAGAGGGTCCTCGTTCGACAAGGGCAGGCGCTGCCTCCAGATCACCGACGAAGCGAGCTCGGGGCCCAGGAACTTCAGCAGGTCGAGCGCGGTGGGCGACATCATGCCGACCGCGAGCGACTTCGACTCCGATTCCGTGTTCGCGACGTGCCACCAGCCCGCGGGAATGTAGAGCCAGTCGCCCGCCTCGAGCCGGCACGTGAAGACCGGCGAGCCCTCGTGCTCGAATCCGAGGTCGCGCGGCAGGGTCTCGAGGATCGGCCACGGGTTCACGGTGTTCTTCCGAAGCGAGTACGTCTTCGCGCCTTCCGCCTGGAGGATGAAGACGTCCTCGACGTCGTAATGCCAGCCGAAGCCGTGCTCGCCCGCGGGCGTGCAGTACAGGTGGATGTTGACCGGGGCCAAAAACTCGGCGCGGAACTCCTCCGCCAGCCGCGCGAGTTCGGCGTCGGACTTTTCCGCGCTGCGGACGGTGATCGTGAATCCGCGGTCGTAGTTCGACTTCCAGCCGCCGCCCTCGGCGAGCCGGCCCCGCCGCGACACCATCACGTCCGCGCCCGGCGCCTCGACCAGCGCGCGAACGCGGTCCCAGCCGATCGAGGGAACGATTCCCCGGGCGCCGCCGGGGCGGCTGTGCGGGAGCCGGAAGTAGAACTCCTCGAGAAACCGGGCGGCGGGAAAATCGCCGAGGAGCCGGGCGAGGATCATGGAAGAATCTCGAATTTCGAATCTCGAATCTCGGGTTTCTCTGACCGGCTTGTTTGAGCGACCCGAGATTCGAATTTCGAGATTCGAAATTCGATATTCGTCCTACTTGAGGAACTGCTGGAAGAAAACCGTGATCACGGCGTTCATGTACGTGCTGTTCTCCTTCTTGGCGAAGCCGTGGCCCTCGTTGTCGGCGATCACGGTCCACACGGGCTTGTTCGCGCCGCGGACCTTCTCCGCGATCTGCAGGGCTTCACCCACCGGGACCCGCGGATCCTGCTTGCCATGGACGACCAGGAGCGCCGCCTTGATCTTGTCCGCGTGGTTCGCGGGCGAGATCTTCTCGAACACCTCGCGCATCTTCGGATCGCGCTCGTCGCCGTACTCCACGCGCCGCAGGTCCTGGCGGTAGCCCGCGGTCCGTTCGAGGAACGAGATGAAGTTCGCGATGCCCACGATGTCGACGCCCGCCCGGATCCGGTCGCCGAAATGGACGAGCGAGGCGAGGACCATGTAGCCGCCGTAGGAGCCGCCGATCACCCCGACGCGCGACGCGTCCAGCTCGGGCCGGGTCGCGATCCAGTCGAGGAGCGCGCCGATGTCGCGCACGCTGTCCTCGCGTTTCTCGGCGTTGTCCAGCGTGACGAACGTCTTGCCGTACCCGGTCGAGCCCCGCACGTTGGGCGCGATCACCGCGATGCCGAGCTCCACGGCGTAGAACTGCACCATCGGATTGAAGAACGGCTGGTACTGCCCCTCGGGCCCGCCGTGGATCGAGACCAGGACCGGAGCCTTCCCGACGTTCCGGGGCCGGTAGTAGTACGCGGGGATCTTCCGCTGGTCGAAGGTCGGGAACTCGATGCGCTCCGGGGTGACAAACGTCGACGCGTCGAGGCCGCCGACTTCGCTGAACGTCCACCGCTCCAGCTTGCCGCCTTCGAGAACGTACACGTCGCCCGGGGCGTCCGGCCGGTTGATCGTCATGGCTGCGCGCGCGCCGTCCGGCGAGAACTTGATTCCGGATACGACGCCGGTCGGCAGGTCGATGGGCGTCCGCCGGTCCCCTTCGAGCAGGAAGAGGCGCGTCCGGCCGTCCTCGTTGACCGTGAAGAGCGCCTTCGAGCCGTGGACGTCGATGGACGTCACGTCCCACGGGATGTCTTTCGTCAGCCACGTGTACTTCATCGTCGCGAGATCCACGCGCGCGAGCTGGCGGAATTCGCCCTCGGCGTCGCTGGAGAGATAGATCGCGTCGGGCCCGGCGAATTTCATCGCGTCGTGCGCGGCCTTGACGTCGCCGGGGATCGGGACGGGCGTCTTCTTCCCCGTCTTCACCTCGAAGAGGTGCACGTACGATTCGTTGACCGAGACGTAGTGGACGAGCAGCGCCTTCGAGCCGTCGGGCGACCAGTCCGCGACGCCCCAGCCGGGTTCCGCGACCTCGAGCAAGAGTTTGGACTCGCCCGACTCGAGTTCGTGCACGTAGAGGTCCGGAATCTTGCCGTTCCGCTTGTTGGAGGAGAACGCGAACCGCTTGCCGGTCGCGTCGAGCGGGCCGAGATTGTTCCGGAACTTGCCGTCCGTGAGGAGCTTCCCGCGTCCGGTCGCGCGGTCGAGGCGGTAGATCTGGAAGTTCTCGTCGCCGCCCTTCCCCATCGCGTACAGGACCGAGCCGTCGGCGGCGATGTCCGCGTCGCCGATGGGCTCCACGGCGAACGTGATCTGCTCGCGGCGGCCCCCGGCGGCATGGACGAGGTGGAGCTGCGACGTCGAGGCGAACCGCGTCGAGATCAGGAGGCTCTTCCCGTCGGGGGTCCAGGCGCGCACGCCGGCCGACCGAACGTTCTGGTACTGGTTGAGCCGCTCGAACACCTCCCCGGGGATTTCGGGCACGCCTTCGACCTGGATGGCCGCGGGCTGTGATGAAGGGAGAGCGGGTGTGGTGACCGAGAGTTCAGGTTTGAGCTGCTTGGGAGGCGCCTTTTCAGGTTCGGCCTTCGGGGCGCGAACCGGCGGATCGGGGGGCGGCAGCGGTGGAGGCGGAGACGCCACGACGGGGGCGGACGGTTGCGTCGATCCTCCCTTGAC